>JAEUAF010000272.1 GCA_019695485.1 Sorangium sp. | reverse complement strand
GGAGCCCGATCAGCCCTCCCCTCCTGCACCAACTCCGGCGCCCACGCCGAGACCAAGTACGCCGAGCGACGCGCCAAGCGCGACACCGCCCACCGCTACTGCGCCTGAGGCAGCGCCGACACCGTCTGCGCCCACGCCTCGCAAGCTGCGAAAGCGCGTGAAGGCTGACGAAGACCTGCCCGCGGACCCTCCGCCGCGCCCGACGAGATCAGCCGCGAAAGCGGCGCCTGCGCGCGACGACGAGCTGACCCATCCGAAGCCCACCAAACACGACGCCGAACCTTCGCCGCGCGCCGCCGCACCACCGGCGCCTCCGAAAGCTCCGCCTGCCGAGGCGGACGACGACGACAACTCCGGAGGTATATTCGGCCCGATCCGCTTAGGACCGCTGGTCGGCGTGGGGCTCCCCAACTTGCTGAGCCTGGGCGGCACCCTGAAGCTCACGCGCTTTCTCGGCGGCGGCGTCAACATCGGCATCATCCCGACCGTGCACTTGTCGTACTACGGCGACGCCACGCTTTCGTACCAAGAATACGACGTCTATGGGCGGATCTATCCGTTCGGCGGCGGGCTCTTCGTCGGCGCTGGCGTGGGCTACGAATACGTGCGCGGCACTCTAGCCGGCAACGTCAACCTGAGCCCGTATCAAGGCCTGACAGGAACGGTGATGGGCTTACTGCCTCCGGGCTATACACTGCCAGACGGCTACGCCGTTCCAGCGTCGCTCGCGTTCCAGAGCGCGGGCTCCGTGCGCACACTCGTGCTCACGCCGCAACTCGGATACCTGTACACGTTCGGATGGGGCTTTAGCATCGGCATCGATATCGGCGCGCAGATCCCGATCGCGCCAAGCCAAATCAAATACGAGAGCAGCGTTTCACCCCCGGAAATCGCAGAGCTTCAGCCCGTCAAAGACCAAAAGGCGCAACAGGATGCGAAGATCCGCGACACGCTCGAGACCATCGGCCGCGCACCGCTCCCAACCTTGAACCTCCGCGTCGGCTGGCTCTTGTAGAGCTAAGCCGCAAAGCTCAGCGCTTGTGCCCGTACGAGCCTTCGGTCACCCGAATCAGACGCCCTTGCTCGAACGTGAGGTATTCGATGAAGCGGTCGCGACCAAAGTCGTACGTCCACTCATCGATCACCACTTCCACAGTTTGCTCCACGATGGTCTCGCAGCGCTGGTGCCCGTTCTCGCGAACACAGGGCGTCGGAATGCGCTGACGAATCGTGCGGTACTCGATGCGGTGAACAGCCGCGTCGGGGTCGCCGCAAATCGCGCGCACTTGGTAGGGCGAGTCACCGCTCGAAACCAAGCTGTCCCCACACTGCAGACCATCCGCGCGCGCCTCCGCGCTGAGAAGGAGCCCACAGAGCACCGCTAACCCCACACTCGACCAAACGCGCAACATCGAATCCTCCAGCCCTGCCACAATTACCAGCCTGCTGGCCCAGCCCAACCGGCAGCACCAGCCCGACTCAGACGGAGCGCGACGCGCAGCGATTCAAGAAATCGTGCGAGCCCAACTAGCGGGCTCGGTTTCGTCGGCCTCTCGAGCCCCAAACATCCTTTCATCGAGCGCCAAAACGCTGCACAATCCTTTCAAGAATGCATACCTTGCTGGGACAGCGAGAGGCGCGGCGGAGGCGGGTCCTCGTGAAGCGTTACCTAAGGTCAAACTGGATTGGTCGCAGTTTCTATGCCCTGACCATCGCCGGTCTAGCGGGCTGTGCGGAACCGAGTGCGCTCGACAGCGACATCCAAGATCCCTCGCTCAGGCAAGCAGCGAATCCGGGACCGCTCGGCAAGCTACGACCGCCCACGCTGCACGTCGACAAGGCAGCGACGCTCGCGACCAAGACCCCAATCAAGCATCTGGTAGTCATCTTCGGGGAGAACATCTCGTTCGACCACTATTTCGGCACCTACCCAAACGCGGAGAATCGAACGGGCGAACCGGCCTTCCACGCGGCCGCCAACACACCCACCCCGAACAACCTCGCAACGCCTCTGGATCCGACACAGGCGTTCGCTCCGCTCGTTGGCGTCGATCTGCTGACTCAGAATCCGAACTTTACTGCAAATGACCCGACGGTTGGAAACGGCGGCGGCGCAAGCAATCCCTTCCGCCTCGGTCCTTCCCAAGCCGCGACCTCGGATATGGGACACAACTACACGCCTGAGCAGCTCGCGGCCCACGGCGGCGCGATGGACCTCTTTCCCAGGTATTCGGGTGCGCCCGGGCCGCCGCCAAGCAGCTTGCCAGAAGCAGCCACGGCCGGCCTCGTGATGGCGTACTTCGACGGAAACACGCTGCAAGCTTTGTGGGGCTACGCGCAGCGCTTCGCGTTGAACGACAACTCGTGGACCACCACGTTCGGTCCGTCGACACCGGGGGCCATCAATCTAATTAGCGGTCAGACCAACGGCTTCGACCGAGTCAACAAAGATCCGAGCACCATGTTGGCCTCTAACGTCACCCCGGACGGCAACAATGGCTACACACTGATCGGCGACAACGATCCGCTCGACGACGTCTGCTCCGTCAGCGGGGACCAGAACTCCTTCAAAGGCCGGAACGTCGGCGATTTGCTCAACGCAAAGGGCGTCAGTTGGGGTTGGTTCCAAGGCGGTTTCGATCTCGACATCACCAACGCGAATGGCCTCAGTGGCTGCGGTCGCTGGTCCGCACAGAGCGTGCCGGAAGCGCTGGGCGCCTCGACCGACTACATCCCTCACCACCAGCCCTTCCAGTACTATGCATCCACCGCCAACCCAACGCACGCGAGGCCGAGCAGCGTTGAATCGATCGGTGCGACTCTGGCGGCCAATGGTCGCAGCCTCGACCCGGCCAACCATCAATACGACAGCCATGACTTCTTCGATGCCTTGAAGGCGGGCAATTTTCCGGCGGTAAACTACCTGAAAGCGTCCGCTTTCCAGGATGGTCATGCGGGCTACTCGAATCCCGTCGACGAGCAGGACTTCATCGTACAAGTGGTGAATGCCGTCCAAGCCAGCCCCCAGTGGGCCTCGACTGCGATCATCCTCGCCTACGACGACTCGGACGGCTGGTACGATCACCAGGCGCCTCCGATCGTGAACCCGTCGACCGGCATTGCCGACGCGCTGAATGGCGCGGGGCTTTGCACCGCGGGCGCGCAGCAGAGCGGCCCGTCCCCGAGCGTGCCGCTGCTCGGAACGAGCGGTACACCCGCGCTCGGGCGCTGCGGCTATGGGACTCGCCTGCCGCTACTCGTGGTCTCGCCGTTCGCCAAGACGAACTACGTCGACCACACGCTGACCGACCAGACCTCGATCTTGCGATTCATCGAGGACAACTGGCTCGACGGCGAGCGCATCCAGCCGGGCGGTTCGTTCGATACGATCGCGGGCACGCTCGAGAACATGTTCGAGTTCTAGTCGAGCGCGCATACCGCCGCTCACGTGCACGCCGCCGTTCAGGGCGTCCGCGCGAACTGCAGGTCGTGGAGCCTTGCGTAGAGGCCGCCTTGGCGCAGAAGCTCCTCGTGCCGGCCTTGCTCCACGATGTGGCCCTTTTGGAGCACGACGATGCGATCGGCGGCGCGCACGGTGCTCAGGCGGTGCGCAATGATGATGGCGGTGCGACCGCGCAGCAGCTCTTCGAGCGCGGTTTGCATGCGGGACTCGGTATCGCTGTCGATGCTGGCGGTGGCCTCGTCCAAAATCAGGGTGGGCGCGTCGCGGTAGAGGGCGCGCGCAAACGCGATCAGTTGGCGCTCACCGGCTGAGAAGTTCGCGCCGTGCTCGTTGACGTTGGCGTCGATGCCCTTCTCGCGGCGCTCGAACAGGTCGTAGGCCCCGATGCGACGCAAGACCTCGATCACGCGCTCGCGATCGGGCGCTTCGCTGGCCGCGATGTTGCTGGCGACGGTGCCCGAGAACAAGAACACGTCCTGCGGAACAACCGCGAAGCGCCGACGCAACTCTTCGCGCGACAGCCCGCGTGCGTCATCGCCATCCACCAACACGCGGCCGTCGTTCGCCTCGTAAAGCCGCAACAAGAGCGAGGTGATGGTGGTCTTGCCGGAGCCGGTCGGGCCGACCAGGGCGATCTTTTCGCCGCGCTTGACCGAAAAGCTCACGTGTTCGAGCACCGGAACGCCGGGCTTGTAGCTAAAGGAGATGTCTTCGAATTGGACGGCGAGCGCCGGATCGCCGCTCGCTCCCGGCGCTTCGGGCGGGCAATCGTCAGCCTTGGTGTCGAGCAGCTTGAAGACGCGCTCGGCGCCGGCCATCGCGCTTTGCAGCAGCGTGTAGCGCTGCGCGAGCGTGGTGATCGGATCGAAGAACTGCGTGATGTAAGCCGAGAATGCCACCACCGTGCCGAAGCTCACCGGTCGATAACCGAGCGACACCACGACCGACGCCAAGCACACGGCCGACACCGTGTCGATGGCCGCGTCCTGCAGCGCATCCCACAGAATCGAACGCAAGTTGGCCTCGCGATAGCCGACGTTGCTGACGTCGAATTCGCGCGCAGCCGCCGCTTGCCGACTGTAGGCCTGAATCACGGTCATGCCCGTGACCTGCTCGTTCATGGTCGCGTTCATGCGCGCCGTCTTGGCGCGAATATCGCGAAAGGCTTCGCGCATGCGCCGACGCAACACCACGACCAGCAACATGACCGGCGGCGTCGCCGCGAAGGCCACCAGCGCGAGCTTCCAGTCGAGCACCGCCATCAGCACCACGATGCCGAGCAGCTTCACGAGATCGCCAACCGCCAGCAGCGCGCCGGAGCCGAACAGGTCGAGAATGGCGTCGACGTCGTTGGTGACGCGCGACACCAGGCGCCCAACTAGCTGATTGTCGAAGAACCCCAATCGCAGCGAGTGCAGGAACACGAACACGTGACGCCGCAGATCCGCCATCGCGCGCGCCCCCGCCACCTGCGTGGCGTAGAGCTGCACGAAGGCCAGCACCTGCTCGACCAGGATGATGCCGCCCAGCACCAGGCCGCCCTGCAGGAGCGCGGTCGAGTCCCCCGCCATGATGCCGCCGTCGATCACGCGACGCATGATCAGCGGGCGCAACAGGGCGCCGACCGCCGTCACCAGCACCACGCCGAGCGCGGCGCCGAGCAGCTTGCGTTGCGGCTCGAAGAACGGCCAGAGGCGCTTCAGGAGCTCGAGGTCATAAGCGCGCCCGAAGCGTTCTTCTTCGTGGAACGCTTGCAGGATCTTTTCCGTGCGCTGGCGTGCGCCGTCGGTGGCGGCGCGCGTGGACGAGGTCGGAGGCGTGGTTACCGTAGTCACGGCGTGGGCGCCTCCGCCGTGAGGTCGACTTCACCGAGTCGCTCGAGCTCGCTCTCGATGCGTTGTTCCTCGGCAAACGCCGCATACAGACCGCCCTTTCGCACGAGCTCGTCGTGCGTCCCAGACTCGACGACGCGCCCACGATCGAGCACCACGATGCTGTCGCAAAGTGCGGCGGCTGCGACGCGATGCGTGATCAGCACCACCGAGCGCATCGCGCTCTGACGTTCGATGGCGTCGAGAATGCCACGCTCGGTGCGGGCGTCGACCGCGCTCAGCGGATCGTCCAACACCAGGATGTTCGGCTTCGACACGAAGGCGGCGGCCAGCGCAATGCGCTGCTTTTGCCCACCCGAGAGCTGCACACCGCGCTCGCCCACTACCGTGTCGAGCCCGTCTGGCAGGGCCATCACTTCAGGCAAGATGCGCGCGTCATCGGCGGCCTGGCGAATCCTCGCCAACGACTCGGGACTGTCCGGATCGTCGAGCGAAAAGCCGATGTTGCGCCCCGCCGTGGTCGAAAACAAAAATGCACTCTGCTGAGCGTAGCCGATGGTGTTGCGCACACTGAGCAGGGGCAAATCGCAGACATCCTTGTTGTCGAGCAACACACTGCCGTGTGGGGTGGGCAGCAAGCGCGCGAGCAGCAGCGCCAACGTCGACTTACCGCTACCGGTGCGGCCTACGACGGCGAGCGACGCGCCGGGCGGTAGCTCGAAGCTCACATCGTCGAGCACGCGATTCTCACCGTAGGCGAACGACAGGTGGCGTACGCTGAGTCGGCCTTCGACCAGCTCGGGCGGGGGCAAAGGACCGTCGACCACATCGGGTTCGCTCTTGAACACGTCTTCCAAACGAGAATAGGAAGCGCGACCGCGCTGCACCAAGCTCACCACGAAACCGAGCGAGATGAGCGGCCAGGTCAGGCGCCCGAGCGCGCGATAAAACGCGAGAAACCCACCGGGATCGAGCTCGTGCGAAATCACGAGGTGCCCGCCGTACCAGAACACCACCAAAATTCCGATCGCGATCGTAGCCTGCAAGATCAGGCCGAACGAGCCGCGCAAGTAGGCAAGCTTCAAGCTGCGATCGAGATAGTCGCGGTTGCCCTGCTCGAAGGCTTCGAGCTCACGCTTCTCGAGGCCGAAGCTCCGCACCACGCGCACGCCGGCGATGCTGGCCTGCACGCGCGCGCTCATGCGACCGAGGCTGTCCTGATTGTCGCGCGTCCGCGTGTAGAACTGATGCGAGAAGCGCCGGGTTACGAACAGCAAAATCGGCAGCGGGGTGAGCGCCGCCAGCGTCAACTTGGGAGAAATCGGGACCAGCACGAAGAGCGCGCTCGACAGCGCGAACACCGTGTTGATGACATTCAAGATCCCAAAGCCCAGCAACAGCCGAACCTGGCCGAGATCGTTGGTGACGCGGCTCATGATTTCGCCGGTGCTCATGCGCCGAAAGAACGACGGCCCGAGCAATAACAAGCGCTCGGTGAGCGAACGCCGGAGCTCGTACTCCGCGACGCGCCCCGCATTGAAGATGGCCATGCGCGAGAGCACGCGCGCCACGAGTCCGAGCGAGGCGACCACCACCAACATCACGCCGAGCCACGTTGCCCGATCGCGCTCGTGGGCCAAGGCCGCGTTGATCGCGAGCCGGAGACGCGTGTCGAACCAGTATTGGGCGAACTGATACGCAGCCAAGAGCAACAGCCCCGCGGCGTAGCGTGGAGCCTGAAGCTTGAACTGGGCCCCCAGTCCGGTGTTGGCTCTACCGGGTCCGGAGTCGCCGAGAAGCATGGTGGGGCAGAATCTACGGTCCGGGCGCCAGACGTCGAGGGGTGAATGGCCTCAAAACCATGGTCGCGCACACATCGGCCAACGGGCCCGCGGCGGCGGCGCCCATTTTGGAGCGTTCGGCGTGCAAGGACGTCCTAGCGTCCTCTGTCAAACAAGTGCTCCAGAACTTTCCGGGGCCCCTGTGGGCGAGACACTCGCCGAGCTCACAAATACGTGGCGGCTTCGCGCAGCGCTTCAGCGGCCGCAACGCCGGTCGCGACTTTTTCGTGGGAAACCACCAGTCGCGCGAGGTCGGGCAACGCCGCCAAGCGTTCGAGCTCGCGGCGCAGCACGGGCTTGTCTTTGACCATCATCAGCCGCGCCAGGCGGGAG
The DNA here is from genome assembly GCA_019695485.1 of Sorangium sp. Lineage (GTDB taxonomy): Bacteria > Myxococcota_A > Polyangia > Polyangiales > Polyangiaceae > PMG-095. Next base: position 1,095 of record JAEUAF010000272.1, on the reverse strand, counting down.
ACACGCGGGCCTGGCGCAGAGCCAAACAGCGTGAGAATTGCGTTACCGAGAAAATCCTTCTTCTTGTCCATGTTGAACACGATGTCATTCAACACGACGCTCACGCCGTCGGACGCACGCACCAACATGACGCCCTCGAGCTCGCCCACCCCAGGCAACGTCTGAAGCTCGACGGCGGCATCCGGCGGAAAGTCTTCGTAACAACCGTCGACGTGAATCAGCGCCTCGACCTTGGCGCGCGAGCCGCGCGGAGTGAGCACCGTGAGCGCCGGGTAACGCCTCTTGAAGCGCGGCGCATCGAGCCGATGAAACGCGTTCGGGATCAAGAGAAAGCTCGGCGTGCCCCAAGCCTCGAGCTCCTGCATCTCGGCCTCGCCCAGTGCGACGGCGCTATGGATCACCAAGCGCCCGTCACTCCGCCGCGCAACCGTCATCACGCGCCGCAGTGACATACCTGGCAGTGAGCCCTCCGCGCGCCACAGATTCTCGCTCAGCTTCTCGAGCGGGCCATGATCGTGCACTTTCCACTGATCCGAAGGCTTCGCCATGCGCGAAACTTACTCGGCCAGCGGGAGAAGTACCAGGCCTGTGGAATCTCCGGAATTTCCGGGTCACAGCCCGCGCCGAAAGCCTCCCGTCGCGAAGATGATACTGACGCCAACGACGTAGACGCCAGCACATCCGTAGCCTCCAATCGCCGATCCCGGAAGACCGCCTCCTCGAGCGAGCCGTATTGCGAGGGACACAAGCGTCAAGACTTGACTGAGGGTCAACAGGGCGACCGCTGATACAAGAATGGTCGGTCTGGTATGCCAGAACTCAACTCTCACCAAAAGCAGCAGTAACACTACTGCCGCAAGCGCCACGTCCAACAAGTTCTTCCAGAAGTCGAGTGCCAACTCAGGCGGCGGGATGGCGCCGAATGTCGATGCGACTAGATAGAGGTTTCCGAGGCTGATCCCCATGACCAGAACGGTCAAAAGGATCAGCCAACTTCTGGTCGACGCGAGTTGGACAGGCGTGCCCGTTTCCAAGGATAGGTTCAAAACGTCAACCGCAACCCGTACCCGATATCACCGGGACCCGGCACTAGCG
>JAEUAF010000265.1 GCA_019695485.1 Sorangium sp. | reverse complement strand
CGTAGCCGCCTACATTCAAGGGGAGAAGGTCGATCCCACGCGGGACGAGCCGGAGACCCACGCCAAAGTAAACCTATGAAGCCGCGGCTCGCGACCACCGCGCAAGCCGAACACATCGGCGACGATCACGAAAGCGCCGGAGGGCGCCGCCGTAGGTGCGGCTGGGGGAGGAGTCGTGGGCGGAGCACTCGGCTTGCTCGCCGGCGTCGGTGCTCTCGCCATTCCGGGACTAGGGCCATTCATCGCAGCAGGGCCCCTGATGGCAGCCCTCAGCGGAGCGGCCGCTGGAGCGGCAGTGGCTGGCGTCGCGGGCGCACTGATCGGCCTCGGAATTCCTGAGATCGAGGCGAAGAAGTATGAAGGCAAGATCCGCGGCGGCAATATTTTGCTCGCCGTGCATGCAGAATCCTCCGAGCGCCGTCAGCGTGCTGCGGAGTTGCTTCGTCAGGGCGGCGCACACGACATCGTGAGCACGAACGAGGCATCCGTGCCGACCCCAGCGCATCGTGATCGCGTCTGAAATGTCCCCGCGCGGCAAGTGAGCTCGCGCATTCGTAAGGAAACCCGATGACCAAACCTCTTTTCATCACGCTATCGCTAGTCGCACTCGGCGCGTGCTCGAATCACAAGCCGGCGACCGACCCTGCAACGGGCGTCGCCGCCGCCACGCCGCCAGCCAGCCAGGCAGACGGTGCGACGGCAAACAACGCGGATCCCTCCCCCGCCACCAAAACATGGGCGACCGAGCGTCCCCCATCAGATGAGCGCACGAGCAACGACCAAGAGCCGGCGCGCAAAAACGCCTCATCCGTCGCCCCGCGAGAACCGCAGGCCGCCACACCGATCCCCGAGCAGAGCCCGCAACCGGACAACAGCGCGGTCAACAAGCGCGACAGGGAGAGCGCGGCGCTCACGCCGATCGATCAAGGCGGCGGCGCCGCGGACATCAAGATCACCCAGCGGATTCGGCAAGCCGTCATGAGTGACAAGACCCTGTCCTTCACGGCCAAGAACGTGAAGATTATCACGGTGCTCGGCAAGGTCACCTTGCGTGGTCCGGTCAATAGCGCGCAGGAACGCGACTCCATCGAGATTGCGGCGAGAAACGTCGCCGGTGTCACGGAGGTCGTCAATCAGCTCGAAGTGAAGCCGTAGGTGGTGGGCGCGCCGACATTCGGTTGTCGGCGCGCTTCGACGCGTGCGCGCTTTTGAATGGGCGCGACGAAAAGCAGAAAAAAGAATCGGTCTCATCAGCGCGCCGCGCTGCCTCGGAGGCGATGCCACTAACTCTGCGTAATTCAAATCGGAATTCGCAGAGCAAAAACAGTGTTGCGTCCCGCTCTCGCTGAACGTTTTTGGCGAGACGACTAATCTCCCAGGCTTCGCTGCCGTCGCGGACTTGGCGTGGCTGCGCGCGCTGCTACAGTCGGTCGCGAGCCACGCATAGATGCCTCCACGGGGCATCGATGCTGTGACGAAAATGAGCGCGCCGCTGGCGTGGACTTCGTGGTCCGCGCTCGGCGGTCGTGTGCCAACGCGAGGTGAAGATGCGACCAAATCCACGGTCAATTGGCCGAGCTCCATTTCTTTCCTACATCCTGAAGGCAGCGTTGGCGGTTTTCGCAGGCGCTTGCGCAGCGCCTGATTCGCCCCAGCGCACAAATCTGACTCGAGCTACCGCGGTGACTTTTGCCTCGCCGATCGCTCCTAGTTCAGCGTCGCCCGCGCCCAGGGCTGCGGCCGAAACGCTGACATTTGCTCCGACGTCGGCGTTCACGGTGGCGGACGCGGGACCGCGCCCAGGGCGTCGTTTCCGTGAGGTACTCGGACTCGGCACCAAGTTCGCCCAAGGCGAGCCTGGAGCGGACTTGCAGCTCTTGACCGACCTTGGAGTACGCTGGGTCCGAGACACCGTGGATTGGTCGGTGATGGAGCCGATCGCAGGCACATATATCGACTTTCCTCCCGAATTTCGCGCCCGCCTCGACTTCTACAAGGCCCACGATATCGGCTTGGTCTTCTTGTTGGCCTACGACGATTGGGTCGCCCATCCGCCGAACTCCCAGAATCCGACGGCCGCGTTCGACGCTGTTGCCTTCGGTAACTACGCCCGACAGATGGCCGAGCGATTGCGCAGTACCGGCGTGCGGTTCGTGCTCGAGCTCTGGAACGAACCCCACAATATGGTGCTGCGCCCCGCTCTGGGCGGCGCCTGGAACGGGCAGCCGCCCTCGCCTTGGCTCGACTACTACGTACGCATGGTCGGAGAAGCGGTGCGGCAAGTGAAGGCGTTCGACTCGAGCATTCGCTTGCTCGACGACGACGACATGTGGGTGCTCCATTACTGGTTCCTGGAAGCAGGGCTCCCTTCAGCCCTCGATGGGTTCGCCGTGCACCCGTATGTGGGTGGCTTCCCCGAACGCGCGGCGATCGATGAAAATACGGATTGGATGAAGCCATTCGTCGGCGTAGACGCGGATGGTTCATTCAGTTCCGCGATGCGCCGACTCCGCGCCCAGGGCGCGCAGAAACTCGGCAGAACCCCCGAGATGTGGATCACCGAATGGGGCTGGCCCGTCGATCAGGCGAACTCGTCGGGTACCAGCCTGAGCGAAGACACGGTGGCAGCCTGGCTACCGCGCGCCTTCGTCTTGGCCGAGGCAGCCGGCGCGGAAACGCTATGTTGGTGCTCGGCACAAGACAGTGTCGATGGTCCCATGGGGCTTACCACCAACGATGGCCGAAAGCGTAAACCGTATCTGAGCTTCAAAGCACTGAGCGATAACTTCGGTGATTACTTCTACATGGGCCAAGTCGCAGGCGCCGACCACCCTGCGAGCGGCACACAGGCGTTCCTATTTCGCCGTGATACGAGCCTCAAGATCGTGGCCTGGACTGTGGAACCGACAGCCACGCGACTTCAACTCGATGGCGCTCTCCAGTCGGCGACTCTGATGGATAGCTTCGGGCAGCCGCTGCGCGCATCGGGAGATGTCAGCGGCGCTTACGTGACTCTCGGAGCAGCCCCTGTGTTCCTCGAGTTTCCGCTGCAAAGCACGGCGCTTTCCCTCGACATGGCGGACACCAGCGCGCTCGCCCCTTGAGTGTGCTTCGCGTTGAGACGTTCCTTCGCGACGCAACAATTTGGGATCGCATTTCCTGACGGGCGCGGTCGTCAGCCGTCGCAGCACGATTGCGTCAAATCCGTGCTTCCTCCAGCCAGTGCGGGTGCTGGCTGGTGCCGTCGTGGTCATGAGTGGTCTTGAAGGTCTCGTATCTTCCGCCATCGGCGGCGGCCCGCGTGCGGCCGAGCAGCGCGCTCTTTTCGGTGGGGGCAAGTGGTTGAAACGTGCGGGCGATGTCGACGTTTTGGGCCAGCACCTCCGGCGTGTCGATGCCGCAGATCACGACGGATGTCGGCAAACTCAAGGCGTAGCGGATGCATTCTTGCGGGCTGGCGGCGCCGCTCTCAACAATTTTACCGTCGGCCAAGGACTTCATGCCAAGCACGCCGATATCCCTGGCCACGAGCTCTGGCAACACTTCGTGCTCGAAGCTCCGATAGTGAGCATCCAGCA
>JAEUAF010000146.1 GCA_019695485.1 Sorangium sp. | reverse complement strand
GGCGCGGCGGGGGGCTTCTCGCCGCCCGACTGAAACGACGCGGATGCCGTGCAGCCGAGAACGAGGCTCGGAATCGCGAGCGCCAGCAGAGCAGTCGAGAGCATTTTACGGGTCATTCAGGTCCTCCTAAGGCCGGTGTTGCGCGGATGCGCCAACATCAGCGAAATCAGCGGTAGTCCAAGTGCACGCCGCGACGCAAGGGTTCGGAGCGCTGCGGGCAGGGGATGGACGAAGGTCCTCCCTCTGAGCTTCAAAGTCGACGCTCGCCCTGGGCGGCCGGCCAGTGTGACCAATGCGACTCGGCGGTTCGGGCGCCGCTGCTAGGCTGCGAGCGTAGCCGCCGGGCTGTCCCGGTCGCGTCGAGAACAGAGAATGCCAGCGGAATTCGTTCACCTTCACGTGCATTCACAATTCTCGTTCCTCACCAGCGCGGTGAAGCTGAGCAAGCTCTCGGAACGAGCCAAGTCGCTGGGAATGCGCGCGGTCGCGCTCACCGATTTGGCGAACATGTTCGGCGCGGTGCGGCACTATACGGCCTGTCGCGCCGCCGGCATCCAGCCAATTCTAGGCTCTGAGCTGAACGTCGTGCGCCCCGGTGGCACGATGGTCGACCACTTGGTCGTGCTGGCGGCGACGGCTCAGGGCTACGGAAATCTGATTCGCTTGGTGTCGGACGGGCACCTCCAGCCGGCGAGCGATCAGGGGCCGAGTGTGACTCTGGACCAGATCACTGCCCGCAAACAGGGCTTGATCGTGCTCACGGGCTGTCTCGGCGGCGTGGTGGCCCAGCGCGTCCTCGAATACGGCACCGATTCTGCGGACGGTTTGCTCGGCGAATTGAAGGATCGCTTCGAGCCTGGGTCTCTGTTCGTCGAGATGCAGGACCACGGCTTTCCGGAGCAGCCCGTGCTGAACGGCATTCTCGCCGACTCCGCACGCCGTTTGGGGCTGCCGATCGTGGCCACCAACGACGTGCATTTCACCGCCAAGGACGACGGCGAAGCCCAGGTCTATTTGGAGTGCGTTCGTCAGGGGCGCACCTACGACGAAGCGGCGCCGCTTCGCCATAACAGCTACGAGATGTACCTGAAGAGTCCGGACGAGATGGCTTCGGTCTTCTCGAGCATGCCGGAGGCGATCTCGAACACGCTGCTCGTGGCCGAGATGTGCTCGGGGTTGAAGCTTCAGCTCGGCACGCCGATGCTGCCGCACTTTCAGGTCCCCGACGGTCACGACATCGACACCTACTTCCGCCATGTATCGCGGGAAGGGCTGCTGCGACGCTTCGCTGAATTTCAGGCTTTGGGTCGCAGCATAGACGAAGCCACGTACCACGCGCGGCTCGCGCGCGAACTCGACGTGATCGTCGGCATGAAATACCCCGGGTATTTCTTGATTGTGTGGGACTTCATCCGCGAAGCCAAGGCGCGGGGAATTCCGGTGGGGCCGGGGCGCGGCTCCGGTGCGGGCTCGCTCGTCGCGTATGCGCTCGGCATCACCGAGATTGATCCGATACCGTATAATCTGCTGTTCGAGCGCTTTCTCAACCCCGAGCGGGTCAGCATGCCGGACTTCGATATCGATTTCTGCATGGCTAAGCGCGACGAAGTGATCCGCTACGTGGCCGGGAAATACGGGGCGGAGAGCGTCGGCCAGATCGCCACTTTCCAAAACCTCAAGGCGCGCAGCGTGATCAAGGACGTGGCGCGAGCCATGGGCATGCCCGCGCCGGAAGCGCAGCGCATCGCCAACCTGGTCCCCGAGAAGGGCCAGGGCAAGATGTACACGATCGAGGAGGCACTCGAAGTCGAGCCGAAGCTGAAAGCGCTGGTCGACAGCGAGCCACGCGTGGCCGAGCTGATTCGGCACAGCAAGAAGCTCGAGGGGCTCACCCGCCACGCCGGGATGCACGCGGCGGGCGTCGTGATCAGCGAGGGGCCGCTCGCCGATCACGTGCCCTGCTTCAAGAGTGACGACACCATCGTTACTCAGTACGACAAGGATGACGTCGAGGCTGCGGGGCTCGTCAAGTTCGACTTTCTCGGGCTGAAAACGCTGACAGTGATCGACATCGCCGAGCATCTGGTGAACGCGCGCCCCGATCGCACGGGTCGCCCGCTCTCACTCTCGAAAGTGCCGCTCGACGATCGTGAGACGTATCAGCTGATTACGAGCGGTGAAACCACCGGCGTTTTCCAGCTCGAATCGAGTGGGATGCAGCAGCTCTTGCGACAGCTCAAGCCTGACCGTTTCGAAGACGTGGTCGCGGTGGTCGCGCTCTACCGCCCGGGCCCTCTCGGTACCGGGATGATCGACGACTTCATTGGCGGCAAGCACGGGCGCAAAGCGATCCGCAAGCTGCACCCGCTCGTCGATGACGTGTTGGCGCCCACCTATGGGGTGCCTGTCTATCAGGAGCAGGTGATGCAGATCGCGCAGCTCCTTGCTGGCTATACGCTGGGCGGCGCCGACGTGTTGCGTCGCGTGATGGGCAAGAAGAAGGCGGAGGAAATGGCGCGACAGCAGCAGACCTTCGTCGAGGGCGCTGCAAAAAACGGCGTCGCGGAGGAGAAAGCGGCGGCCATCTTCAAGGAGATTGAAGGCTTCGCGTCCTACGGTTTCAACAAGAGTCACTCCGCCGCCTACGCGGTCGTGACCTATCAAACCGCTTACCTGAAGGCGCACTATCCCACTGAGTTCTTTGCGGCGGCGCTCACCGCGGACAAAGACAAGATCGAGAAGGTGGTGCGCACGATCGCCGAAGCGCGCGCTTGGGGCGTGAGTGTGCTGCCGCCTGATATCAACGCGAGTGAGACGGACTTTACTGTCGTCTACGCGCACCCCGATGGCCGTGGGCCCCTCGGGAGCAGCGGGCGGCTGCGCGATCGTCTGGGGCCACAGATCCGCTTCGGGCTCGGCGCGGTGCGCGGTGTGGGAGAGGCCGCGCTCGAAACTATGTTCGACGCGCGGCGTGCCGGCGGCCCATTTCGCGACTTGTTCGACTTTGCTTCACGCGTCGACGCCAAGCGCTTGAACAAGGGCGTGCTCGAAGCGCTCGTGCAATGCGGCGCGTTCGACTCCGTACTCGAACCACGGGGCATTTCGCGCTCGCGCGCGTTCGCCGCCATCGATCGCGCCCTCGAGCGTTCGCGGAGCGCCAGCCGGGACCGTGAGCGCGGCCAGACCACGCTGTTTGGAATGTTCGAGCAAGCCACGCCCGGCGGCGGGGCCAGCGCAGCCGGTGACGAATACCCCTCCCAGGTCGAGGAGTGGGACCGCATGGAGCTGCTTCGTCGCGAAAAGGCTGCGCTCGGCTGCTACGTGTCGGGGCATCCGATGTTCCGCTACGCGAGCAAGCTCGGACGATTGTCAGTGGTTGCGAGCCCGAAGGTCGGCGATCAGGACCCGTGGTCGATGGCGACCGTGGCCGGCATGATCGAAAATTACGAGGAAAAGCTGTTCAAGGGCGGCACTGCGGGGCGAGCTGCGTTTTTCGAAGTCGAGGACATGCACGGGCGCGTAAAGGCCAAGCTGCGCGGCGACCGCATCGAGACCTATTCGCACCTTTTGACCTCCGGCGACGCCGTCCTCGTGTCGGGCAAGGTCAGCTTCAAGATGACCGAAGAGCCAGACGAAGAGCGCGAGCCGACCTTACTGGTCGACCAGGTGGAGCTCTTGTCCGAAGCGGCCCTTCGCGCGACGCGCGGGGTGACGATTCGACTGGACGCCCAGAAAACCGAGCGCTCCGACCTGGTCTCCCTGAAGGAGCTTCTGGATCGTTCGCCTGGGCCGTGTCCGGTGGAGCTGGTGCTTGCGCTGGGTGAGGGCGCAGAGGCGGTCCTCGACCTTTCCACTTCGCGGGTCGCTCCTTCCGATGCCCTATTGGGCGGGCTCGAGCGCGTTTTTGGCGATGCCGTGGCGGAGCTCAGGTGAGCCCCGCTCTGGCGACTTGGCCGGCTTGCCCGTAAACTAGGCGAGCCCCTTCATGCGAGATCCGCGCGCAGAGCTCGTTCGCATCGACTCACACGGCGAGGCGCACGCCATCGGTAATGTCGCGAGCCAGCGTCTCCGTGCCCGGGAAGGGATCTATCGGGTGCTGCCAGCCCCCGACCACATCGTCTTCATGCGGTACACGGGAGAGGATGGGCGGCGCGACGCCCAGGATGGGGCTGTGGTGCGCTTGGCCGGAGAGGTTACCGCGAGCGGCATGCTCTGCGACATCGTGGCCCTGCTCGGGCAGACCGGCTGGCGCGGGGAGCTCGTGGTGCTCGACAGCGAGCATGCTCGCAGCGTCTTTTTCGACCAAGGTAACGTCGTTGGAGCCACGACCAACGCTGCCGATGAGCGTATCGGCTCAGTGCTTTACAAGTTTGGGGCCATCGATACGTCGCAGCGCGACCGGGTTCTCGAAGGCCAGGCGGGCGGTAGGCGCTTCGGTGAGGTGCTGATCGAACTTGGCTGGCTCTCGAAAGAGCAGCTCTTCATGTTCATGGCTCGCCAGGTCGAAGAGATCCTGTTCTCGGTACTGGGTGTGAGCGACGGGACGTATTTCTTTCTCGAAGGTTTCGACGAGGCGCGCATCGCGGTGCGCCATGCGGTGAGCGCCAGCGCTTTGCTCATGGATAGCGTGACGCGCATGGATGAAGTGCGGTTCTTCAGGCAGAAGATCCCCTCGGCGGAGCATGTCCCCGTGCGGGTCGAGGGCAGCACGGGTAGCTCCGAGTTTTCCCGGGTGTACGAGGCGGTCGACGGAAAACGAAGCATCGAGGAGGTAGGCCGCGTTACGGGCCTCGGGGAGTTCGAAACCACGAAGCAGGTCTATGCTCTCGTGCAATCCCACCGGGTAGCGATCCACCCGCCGGCCATCGACGGTGGCCCGGCGGCCATCGTGGCGACGGCCAATGGCGCACTTGCGGTGCTGCATGAGGCGGCGGCCAAAGTGGGGAAGGCAGCGGAACTTTCCAGTAGCTTGGCTGCCTTTGCGGTCGGTGCGGGCGTTTACGACATCTTGCTGCGCGGGGCGGGGCCGTCCGCGAGCGGCGAACTCGATGCAGAGGCTCTGGTGGCAAACTCGGTGCTGGTGGCGGCTGGCGCGGACCCCGTCCAGGTTCTACGCCAGATGTTGCACGAGTACGTGAGCTTCGCCCTCTTCAGTGCGGGCGCGATCCTCGGGTCTGGCGCAGAAAGCGAGCTCGGCAAGCAGGTCGCGTCGATGCTCAGCGTGCTTAGGCCGGTCGCCTGATCTGGGCGGCGAAAGCGGTGCCCAGGCGGCGAGCGGTAGCGGCACCCGCCCACCATTTGGGCCGAAGCGAGGCGGTTCGGTGCACCGGCGTTGACCTCGCGCCCGTCTCGTGTGAAAGAGCTCGGCCCCAAACGGGCCGGGTCGATAGCTCAGTCGGTTAGAGCAGCGGATTTTTAATCCGTTGGTCCTGGGTTCGAATCCCAGTCGACCCACTCGAAAAACCTGAACCAAGAACTGAATCAGCGCAGCGTGCCGGGGGGCACGGCGCCGTTCGCTGGTTCCCGGGCTCCGGCTTTTCACCTTGCAAGGCGTAACGCGTCCGAGCAAGCTCCGATGCGTGAGCAGTACCCCCGCGCTATGGATCGTGCGTCTGGTGCGATTCAGAGCGGTGACGGCTCAGCCCAGCTAGCCTACGGCTTTCGCGCTCGGGCCTCGGATATCAAAGGAGACTCCATGTTCAACGCACGCGCTTGGGTGACCCTGTGCACCGTCGTTTCGACAACCGGCCTGCTCACCATGAGCTGCGGCAGCGATGAGCTGAGCGGCCCAGGTGCAGGCGGCGGCGGAATGGTGCTGAGCACCGGCGGAATGGCGGCAGCTGGCCGCGCCGGGAGTGGCGGGGCCAGCGGAGGTAGCGGCGTTGGCGGCGCTAGCGGCGGGGCGAGCTCCAAGGCGCTGAACCTTGGCAAGGCATGCGTGAACGATGCGAACTGCGGCAGCACTCTGTTGACGTGCCTGACCGGTGTGGAAATCCCCCAGGGGCTATGCACGGCGAGTTGCGCGGACGACAGCGATTGCGAGGCGTTGTCGCCTGGCGCGCAGTGCGCTGGCAGCGTGTGCGTGCAGGGTTGCCAGGTCGGCGACTCGGGCTTGGCGCAAAAGTGCCAGGACCGCGACGACTTCACCTGTCAGCTGTTCAACGTCGACACCACCGTGACGAATTGCCGCAAGGACGCCGATTGTGCGCCTGCGGGCGCCGCTTACTTCTGCGACGCGGGGACGTGCATTTCGACGGCGTGCTTGCCCACCTGTGCCAGCGATGCCGAGTGCGGCACGGGCTACTGCAATCTACGCAGCGGGCAGTGCCAGAAAGATCCGCCGCCAGGACTCCCCCTGGGGTCTCAGTGCGACCCCAACGCCAATCCGGACCCGTGCGCGGGCCTCTGCATCGGCGATTCGAGCGGCAGTTTCTCACTCTGCAGCGGGTACTGTAACCTCGGTCTGTCGATGTCTTGCGGATGGGACGGCACTGGCCCGGCGCCAGCGGCATGTCTGTTCGCGCAGGCCTTCAACTCGCAGCCGTCGGCGGGCGACGCCGGCTACTGTGCACAGCTTTGCGATTGCACCTCGGACTGCAAGAACAAGACCTTTGATTGCGTCGCGCTCGCGGCCGCGGAGGTCAAGATTCTGGGACGCAAAGGCTACTGCACGATCGGTGACACGACGACGAATCCGCCAGACGTGATTCTGTCTCAGTGCA
>JAEUAF010000869.1 GCA_019695485.1 Sorangium sp. | reverse complement strand
TCGCCGCGCAAGATCGGCCGCAACCGGCGCCCCTCACCACGCGCGTGCACGCACTCAACGCCGCAACACAGACGCCCGCCGTCGTGCTCGCCCATGCGAGCTCTCCAGACGGGCGCGTGATCACCTCCGAAGGCCCCGCGGCTGACCCGCGCCGCGACGCCCACGCTCCGAGCGAGCGCCCTGCCCACTGCCGCGCCCTCAGCGACGAACTAAACCAATGCGCACGCCAACGCGATCTCGCGACGCTCGACGCGGCCGGCGCCGGCGCCGAACTCCTGCGCCTTACGCGCGAGCTCGAAGCTCAGAAGCATGAGACCGACGACCACGCCACGGCCGAGACCCGCTGCCGCCGCGACCTCGAAACCCGCGACAGCGAACTCGCCGAGACCGCCAATCGCCTGCGCCTGTGCAGCGCGGGGCTGCGCGCCCAAAAAGTCGACCCAGCGCCAGCCGCCCCGAGCGACGTGCCCTGATCCGCTCCGCCGCCAGGTGGAAGCGGGCTGCCATCGGTTGCAATCGTACACGGCGCTACCCTGCCGCGACCGGCCCGCGCTCAGCGCACGAACACGAGCCACCACAGAAGCTGAAGCGAGTACACGATCGCGATCGCGATCAGCGTGACATTCACCAGGCGATCTAGGCGCCGCCCAATCTCACGCCACTTCACGCGAAAGAACGCCTTCACGCCGAGCACCAGCAACAGCGCATAGAGGACCAACCGCGACAACACGCCGCCATCATGAATGAGCGGCGCGACCCCCGCACCCGGCTCTGCGCTCTGCGCGCATAAACCCGAGCGGTTGCCCCCGCTTTTTGGCACGCGGCGAGCCGGGCGTACTCGCTCCGCTGCGCCGCCCGGGGCCCGCCAAGCGTCGGCCTCCGGCCGCCGCGGGGGCCCGCGCCCTATCGACGGACGGGCGCGGGGGGAAACCCGCGTTTGGAGAGCTACGCCTGCGCCACCGCGAACCCAGGGCCAGCGGCGGGGCGTGCCGATTCACTCGCCGCGCGGCGCGTGAACACGAATTCGCCAGACGCCGCGCGGTCGACGACGATGGTGTCGCCCGGCAAGTACTCGCCGGCCAGCACCCGCTGCGCGAGTGCGTCTTCCAAGTGCTTCTGCAGCGCGCGCTTGAGCGGCCGCGCGCCGAACTGCGGATCCCAGCCAAACTCCCCAATCAGATTCTTGGCGGCATCGCTGACCTCGAGCGCAAGCTCACGTTGAGCCAAACGCTTGCGCAAAGAACCCAGCTGAATGTCGACGATACGCCGAAGCTCCGCCTTGCCGAGCCGCCCATACACGACCACCTCGTCGAGGCGGTTGATGAACTCTGGCCGGAAGTGCGATTTGAGCGCCTCCATCGCCACTTTTTGGGAGCGTTCGAGGCGAACTTCATCACTGAGATCGGAGCGCTCCTCGAGCGCGCTGAGCTCGTTCGAGCCGATGTTGCTAGTCAGGATGATCACGGTGTTTTTGAAGTCCACTGTGCGGCCCTGACCATCGGTCAAACGACCATCGTCGAGCAATTGCAGGAGCGTGTTGAACACGTCCGGGTGCGCCTTCTCGACCTCATCGAAGAGCAGCACGCTGTACGGCCGCCGGCGCACGGGCTCGGTGAGCTGCCCGCCTTCGTCGTAGCCGACGTAGCCAGGAGGCGCGCCGATCAAACGCGAAACCGCGTGGCGCTCCATGTACTCGCTCATGTCGATGCGAATCATGGCGCGCTCGTCGTCGAACATGAACTCGGCCAGCGCGCGCGCCGTCTCCGTCTTGCCGACACCCGTAGGCCCTAGGAACAAGAAGCTGCCAATCGGGCGCCGCGGGTCGCCGAGCCCTGCGCGCGAACGGCGCACCGCATTCGCCACCGCGAGCAGCGCGGCATCCTGCCCGATCACGCGCTTTCTGAGGTTTTCTTCCATGTGCAGGAGCTTCTGCATCTCGCTTTCGAGCATCTTCGTGACCGGCACGCCGGTCCACTTCGAGACAATGCCCGCGATATCCTGTTCACCGACTTCTTCGCGCAGGTAGGCGCCCTTCTTCTGCACCTCAGCGAGCTCGGCGCGCTCGCCCTCGAGCCCACGCTCGAGCTCGGGCAGGCGGCCGTAGTGTATCTCGGCCGCCTTGCCGAGATCGCCCGCGCGCCGCGCGCGCTCTTCTTCGCCACGCAGCTCCTCGAGCTTGGCCGCCTTTTCACGCAGCTTCGAAATCAACTCCTTCTCGCGCATCCACTGAGCGCGCATGCCATCGCGCTGCTCGGACAACTCCGCCACCTCGCGGGCGAGATCAGCCAAGCGCGCTTGACTCGCCTTGTCGCGCTCCTTCTTGAGCGCCTGCTCCTCGATGCGAAGCTGCAATAGACGCCGTTCGAGCTGATCGATCTCGAACGGCATGCTGTCGATTTCCATCTTGATCTTGCTGGCGGCCTCATCCACCAAATCGATGGCTTTATCGGGCAAAAAGCGATCGGTGATGTAGCGATGGCTGAGCGTCGCTGCGGCCACCAACGCCGCGTCCTGAATATGGATGCCGTGGTGAACCTCGTAGCGCTCCTTCAGGCCACGCAAAATCGCGATCGTATCTTCGACGCTCGGTTCGCTCACGAGCACCGGCTGGAAGCGCCGCTCGAGCGCCGCATCCTTCTCGATGTGCTTGCGATATTCGTCCAACGTGGTCGCGCCGATCGCCCGCAGCTCGCCGCGTGCGAGCGCTGGCTTCAACATGTTGGCAGCGTCCATGGCGCCCTCCGCGGCGCCGGCGCCAACCAACGTGTGCAACTCGTCGATGAACAAGATCACGCCGCCCGCGGAGGCCTCGACCTCCTTGAGCACGGCCTTCAAGCGATCCTCGAACTCGCCGCGAAATTTCGCGCCGGCCACCATACTGGCCAGATCGAGCGCCAAAATGCGCTTCTCCTTCAGCGATTCCGGAACGTCGCCGCTCGCGATGCGGTGGGCGATCCCTTCCGCAATGGCAGTCTTCCCCACGCCGGGTTCGCCGATCAAGACGGGGTTGTTCTTGCTGCGCCGCGACAGCACTTGCATCACGCGACGGATTTCCTCGTCGCGCCCAATCACGGGATCGATCTTGCCGCGCTTGGCGAGCGCCGTCAGATCGCGCGTGTACTTCTCGAGCGATTGGAACTTCGCCTCGGGCTCCTGATCGGTGACGCGCTGATTGCCGCGGATCTCAGCCAAGGCGCGGACCAGCTTGTCGTAAGAGACAGCGTGGCGATCGAAGGTGGCCTGCGTGTCCTTGTCGCTCTTGGCGGCCGCTAGCACGAAGTGCTCGACCGAAACGAAGTCGTCCTTGAGGCGCTTCGCCTCGTCTTCGGCGTTGTTGAGCAACGGCACTGTGCGCCGCCCGAAGCTCGGTTCTGCTCCCCCAGATACGCGAGGTAGCGCGTCCACGCGCTGCGTTAGCTCGCGAACCAGCGCTTTCACTTGGGCGCCGGCTCGCTCGAGCAGCGGACCACCCACACCGCCCTCCTGCTCCAAGATCGCGATCAGCAGGTGTTCCGGAATCAGCTCCGGGTTGCCGCGGCGTGACGCCGAGTCCAACGCCGCGCGGACGGCCTCTTGGCTCTTCGTAGTCAGTCGATCCATGCGCATGATGTCAGCTCCCAGGCAGATTTTGTGCCGAAAGCCAACCTAAGTCGCAGTCAACCGGGATCAAGGGGCACGGGTCAGGTCGCCGTTCAGAAGCCCTCCCCAGGCACTATCTCTCGTCCTGTCCTGACGTCCGACAGCCCAGAGCAGAGATCCAGGTTGCCATTGCTCACCGAGGGCTTCTGAACGGCCTCTCTGCCACGCGCAGTCCCGGCCGCTCGCGTTCTCATCGAAGCGCGAACGGCCCGTCCCCTACTCGCAGCGCGCTCGAAATCTGACGATCTCGCGGACTAACTCCGGGCGCGCGGGCGCCGCGACGAACGCGGAGAGCGTCCCGCTGCGAACGCCGGCCCAAGCAGCGAGATGATGTCATCCCAGCGCTCGGGTCGCTTCATCAACGCTCCGAACAGGTTCGGGGGTAGATGCCCAGCAGCGGCCATCCATCTGTAGAGATCGATGCCATCGATATCCAGATAGGTGGCGATTTCTTCGAGTCTCGAGATGCCGATGCCCTTGCACAGCCCGGATTCGAGCATGCCGACATAGCTTCCCGAGCGAACGCCCAGTTTGCGAGCGAGGTCCTTCTGCGTGAGACCCCGATGCATGCGAGCGCTTCGGATCAGCTGACCAATACGTTTCGTGCCTTTCGTTGCCATGTATTCCCGTGCCGCGTCACGCTGAGGGCGGAGCGGCCCCTCCTTTCTTTCCAGCCAAAATTCGTGCTGTGGGTTCGATAAAACCCTGCGGAGCTTCCCTCTATCGGCTCGTACATTAACTCCAACATCTGCCTCATGGGTAGTGGCGAAAGCCGTCCCGAGCCTGATTTTCCGAGGGGGTGATCGGAGCGCGCTTTCAAGCGGTTCTAAGCAGTCGCTGAGGCAGTGTCGTTTATCACTCATGGGAGAGAGAGGCGTCACTGCTCTGACGATGCGTGCCGTCGCGCAGCCGCCAGCCCGGATATTTCACGACGCAGCGGACCGGCGGCTCAATGTGCGAAGTCCGCGAGCAAAACCTGAGGGTTATCGTGACGTGGCTCGACCCTAATTTGGCGCGGCTGCGAAATGGCCATTCCCGACTGCGGCCCTGTAACAAGCTGATTGTCGACCACGAGCGGGGAGCCCGATTTTTCATGTGCCGTTCGCCTCTCGCATGGCCTCGCCGCAGCGGCGCCTATCGTCGGTTCCCCGGTTGGGGTCGTGTTTTGCAGAGAAGCGTCGATCGCCGGTTGCGAGCGCGGCCTGCACGCGGCCATCAGCCACAGGCTGCGAGCGTGGCAGTCCGAGTGCCGTGACGCGCCGGACTCAGTCCGGCCCTACAACCGACGCATGAGAGGGTCTCTGGCGGTCGCGACCTACCCGCGGCCCTCGAGCGAGCATGCGGTGCATGCCGCGCGGCCCGTTACGCGCGCGCAAAGACAGCCAAGCTGCGCCGGAAAATCGCCCTTTCGGGGGCGGGAAGCGCGGGCGCAGCAGCGCGCGACGCTGCCCGAAGGCGGGTTGCGAATCAAGAGTGGCTGGAAGTGCGAGAGGCGCTGCCGATCCCTCGTCCGTTGCGATCCAGGTTTCGCGCGGCGCGCAGGGGAAGCGGGTGCTTCCGCCGACTCAGTCGAGTATTAAAGACGCTCATGAGTGTGCCCTCGGTGCCCCGTTCTGCGCGCGCAGCAAGCGCCCAACGCAGCAGCGACTCCGCGGAGCAAGGAGTGGGCGACCCGCTCGGGCGAAGCCCGAGCTTGGGACGCCCGTGCCGCGCGCAGCCGCAGGCGAGCACGGCGCGGCGCGCACAGTCGCTCTTTGCTCGGGGCACCCAATTCTGCCTGTTGGGATTGATCGGGGCCGGGCTTTGCGGCTGGGTCGTGGGTTGTGGCGGCGCCTTTGAAGCCTGCAGAGGGATCCAATGCACGACTGCGGCGGGACACGCGGGTGCGGGCAGCGGAGGTTTCGCTGGGAACGCCAACGGCGGTGGCAGCGACGCACAGGGCGGCGATGCCGGCGGTAGCGGTGGCGAAGCGGGTGCGCTGCTCTGCGATCCAAGATTGAGTCCCGCGCAGGCGCCCTGCCAAGTCGACGAGGCGCTCGGCGTGTTCGTGTCCCCCGCGGGCAGCGACGAGACCGGCGACGGAACGCGCGAGGCACCTTGGGCGACGCTCGGAAACGCTCTGATTCGAGCCCGTCTGCAGAGCAAGCGCGTCTATGCGTGTGCCAGCGCAGGACCATTCGTGGAGGCCGTGTCGTTCGACAAGGCCCTCGATAACAGCGCCCTCTACGGCGGATTCGACTGCGCGGATTGGTCGTACCTGGGCAGCGAGCGGACGCGCGTCGCGAGCCCGAGTGCGCGCGCTCTCGTGGCTGAAGGGCTGACCTCACTCGTCATCGAGGACTTCGCGTTCACCGCGGCCGACGCCACGGAGGCTGGCGAAAGCAGCGTAGGCGCGTGGCTCGTCGCCTCGTCGGGAGTTGTGCTGAGGCGTGTGGAGCTCGTTGCCGGGGCCGGCGCCGATGGCGCCGATGGCGCCGGGACCACGGACGCAGCGACGGCAGGAAGGTCCGGCGCTGGGGGAAATCCAGCCTGCAACGCGGCGGCCGCACCGAATCTAGGTGCCGGCGCGGTGGAGACGCTTTGCGACCGCGAGCGCAGCGGAAGCATCGGCGGCGATGGCGGTGATGGCGGCACCACAGCCGACAATCGGCGCAGCAGCGCTGGCAGCGGGAACGCTGGTCTTCCTGCGGCGCCAATGGGCGCAACAGGGTCGCCCGGCATCGGGGAGTTTGTTGGTGCTTGGAGTTGCGACGTCGGCAATGGTCACGTCGGAGCGGACGGTACTTCAGCTACCCCGGCCGCCGGCGGTCGCGACAAGGGAACGCTGTCGTCGGCTGGATTCCTAGGGGCGCCGGG
>JAEUAF010000810.1 GCA_019695485.1 Sorangium sp. | reverse complement strand
CGCTCGGTTCGACCTCGCGCAGAACCCTCCGCGCGCCGCTTCGGGTAGCGATCCTGCGCGACAAATCGGAGGGGTCCCGACACGCATCGGGACCCTCCCCGAGCCTTGTTTTTACGAGGCGCGCCCGTGTGACTTCACGTCGCCGCGCCTGAGGTGAATGTGATCCTCCAACTGGCGGGTGACGGCGTTGAACGCGTCGCGAATGGCCACGTAGATGTCTGCGTCGGCGTGGGTAGCTACGATCTCGTTACCCGGCACGACTAGGTCGATCCTAATCTCGAAGTTTCGCCCCTTGTGATGTTGGTTGCTCTGCGTCTCGACTGCCACGCGGCAGCTCGTGATGCGCTCCGACAAGCGCTCGAGTTTCGAGACACGCTCCAAGATTCGCGTTTCGATCGCGTCCGAGTGCTCGAGCCCGTGAAACGAGAGGTGCAAAGGGATCTGCATACTCACATTTCGCAGCAACATTCGTTCCACGGCCACCAGAAAATGGAGCGCGCTCTGCGGAGGCCATTTTCTGCGCGTTTTAGGGGGGCTGTGTCGACCGCTGGGACCCGCTCGACCGCGCTCCCCGGGCGCAACCTTTGCCGAGGGCGGAAAACGGGTGGCAGCGGTTGCGCCCAGGCCTTGGGCTCAGAAGCCTCGACTTCAACCCTTAGGGTGCGTCGTGATCGATCCGAGAAAATCTTGCTTCCCGAGGTCCACGCCGTTGTGGCGCAGAATCGAGTATGCCGTAGTGACATGGAAGTAGAAGTTCGGGAGCTGTAGCTCGTTCAAATAGTCCTTGCCGTAGATGAAGCGGCCCTCGAAGTACACGAGTGAGATGGCGCGCATCGCAGCGCCTTCGAAGTCTTCACGGGTGAAGGTGCCGAGGTACTCGTGGACGGCACGCAGGCGGATGCGAAGCTCTTCGATGGTCTGCTCGGTGTCGGGGTGCTTCGGCGGTTCCTTGCCGGTCAGGCGAGCGGCGGTGAACTTGGCCTGGTCGCAGCTTGCCTGGATTTGACGCACGAGCGGGAACTGATCGGGCGCGAGCCTCGCGCTCAGCAGCGTGTTGGGGTCGATCTTCTTTTGTTCAGCGAACGCGACGGCCTTGTCGAGCCAGCGTTCGAGGTTGGTCAACATCTTTTGGAGCGGGAAAATACAGGCTTCATACATGGACATGGCGAATCCTCCGGCGGCTTCCCATAGCGTCTCGCGGTGAGGGTTGGAAGCCCCTCGGGTCTGCTGTCAGGCGATCTGCGTGCGTGCGCGTGGGGCCAGGCAGCGCGCTTCGACCAGGTGGTAAAACCCGATCGCGGCCAGGATAGAGAGCACCACGGCGCCGCTCATGCCTAACAAGGCCGCGTGCGGCGAGCCCGCCAAGTAGCGAGAGCCCCAGGCGTTCACCAACAGGCAGACGGGGAAGTGCACTAAAAACAGGCTGTACGAGATCTTCCCCAGGCCGAGTACCAGTCGACTGCGCGGCCAGTCACCTAGCCGACCGTCGCTCGCGGCGTAGAGCAAGAGTAGACCCGTGCCCAGTGCGACGACGAGGCGCGGGCGGAATTCGTGGGCGAGCGCTAGCCCAGCGAGCGCGAGATAGACCCACAGGAGCCAGCGCGGCACGCTATCCCGCGAAGTCCACTCGACGAGCATGCCGAGAAAGTACGAGCCGAAGAAGTAGACGGCCCAGTTGTCGAGGTGGTCGAGGCGATTCAACCAGAACAACGAACCCACGGCGAGCAGCCCGGAGAGCGCGACGAAGACGTGATGTTCGCGACCCGCGTCGTCGCTGCGTCGAGCAATGCGCTGACTTACGGCCATCAACAGCAAGCTTAGCGTCAGCAGCTGGAAATCGATGGCGACGTACCAGGCGCCGGCCGTGAGCGGCTCGAAGCCTAGAATGTGAGTGAGCAGCGCGGCGTGCGCGACGAGCTGACCCCAGGTGGGGGGGGCCGAGATGGATGGATCCACCATCAAGCGGCGCGCGATGGCGTTGGACATGATCGCGAGGCAGAGCGCGGCCAGGTATGGAAACCCGACGCGCCGGTAGCGCAGCCAGAGCTCGCTGCCGAATTCGCGCACGCCGAGCAGCGGAACGCGCGCCAGTTTGCGCGCCGTGCCGAAACCCCCGATCACCAGGAAGGCGTGTACTGCCATCCGCGCGTAGTCGTAGAGCCAATCGAGGGTCAACGGCACGAGCGGGTAAGCGATGTCCGACAACGGCCCGTAGAAGGCCAGATGGTGTCCGAGGATCAGCAGCGACGCGACTGCGCGGACGAAATCGACGAAGGGCAGTCGCTGGCTCACGGCCCCGCGTTTGACGTGCGAAGGGCGTCCCGAATTCGAAGGTAGCCCTTGCTCCGGTGAGAATGCCGCTGAGAGCGACTCGGGAATTGCGGGCATCGACACTCGGCGTGGGCTCCTCGATCAGGCGGCTACGCAGCCGGACCTAACACGATCCCAGCCGCGCCAAGCCAAAAATGCCTACCGGTCAATGGGCCCATGCCGGGTCCGGCGCCGCGTTCAGCGGAATCACGCCCCGCGTGGGTTCAGTGTTCCGCTGCCGGCGCAGCGCAACCCCGCGGGGGTGCGAGCACCCGCGGCCCGTTGCGTGTCGAGCGAGACGCGCGGCGTGTGGATGCTCCGACACGTGCTCGAACGAGAGCGGGGGGCGGCGCATTCGCGAAAGCCCGGGGAATGCGGGCGTGCGTTGCGCAGCGAGCGCGCGCACACGCTTTGCACTGAGCCGAGAGCGCCCGCTGGCTGGGTGAAGGAGAGCTCCATGATCTTGCGCTTTTGTCGAATTCTCGAAGTGAGTGTGTTGGCTGCGGCCGCGCTGTTCGTCGTGGGCGCCGCGGCGGAACCGACGCCGGCGGCGAAAACATTGTCGCCGTACTTCGTCGTCGAGGGCGGTGACCCCAAGCAGGACTCCTTGCCTCTCGAGTCCACTCGCGTCGAGGTCGATGTGTCCAATGTGATCGCGGACGTGACCGTGACCCAGGTCTACGAAAACCTCGGGAAACGTCCGATTCACGCCGAGTATGTGTTTCCAGCCTCGACGCGCGCTGCCGTGCACGCCATGCGCATGACGATTCGCGATCAGGTGATCGAGGCTCACGTCGAAGAGAAGAAGAAGGCGCAGGCGAGCTTCGAGAGCGCCAAGAAGAGTGGTAAGAACGCCGCGCTCCTCGAAGAGCAACGTCCCAATGTATTCACCATGAAGGTCGCCAATGTGATGCCGGGCGATCGCATCGAGGTGAGCCTGAGCTACTCGGAGAACTTGGTGCCGGACGGCGCAACCTACGAGTTCGTGTATCCGACGGTGGTCGGGCCGCGCTATTCGAATCAGCCAGAAAGTGCCGCTAAAGCCGGGGCGGCCTGGGTGAAGAGCCCATTCCTTCCGGAGGGCCGCGGCGCGACTCAGAGCTTTACGCTCAGCGCTAGCGTGTCGAGCGCGATTCCGGTGGCCGAGATTCAAAGCCCGTCCCACGCCATCGAAGAAAGCTGGGTGAATCCGAGCCTCGTAGGCATCAAGCTGAAAGACTCGGAGAAGCAGGCGGCGAACCGCGACTTCGTGCTGCGCTACCGACTGGCGGGCGACCAAATCAACTCGGGTCTCTCGCTCTACGATGCGGGTGACGAGAAGTTCTTTCTGCTCACCGTCGAGCCACCCGCGCGTGTCGCACCCGAGCAGATTCCGCCGCGCGAATTCGTGTTCGTGGTCGACGTTTCAGGGAGCATGTACGGCTTTCCGCTCGACACCGCGAAGACCTTGCTGCACGACTTGGTGTCGGAGCTGCGTCCGAGTGATCGCTTCAACGTGATTCTCTTTTCCGGGGACTCGAAGCTCCTGTCGCCGAAGTCGCTGCCTGCGACGCGCGACAACATCGCGCGAGCGGTGGCGTTGATCGACGCGCAGCGCGGGGGCGGCGGAACCGAGCTTTTGCCAGCTCTCGAGCAGGCGCTGACGCTGACGCCAGAAGCCGGCATTTCGCGCAGTTTCGTGGTCGTTACCGATGGCTACGTGGAGGCCGACAGGCAGGCGATGGACTACGTGCATAGTCACCTCGGCGATGCGAACGTGTTTTCGTTCGGCATTGGCAGCAGCGTCAACCGCTACTTGATGGAGGGGCTCGCGCACGCCGGGCTCGGCGAGGCCTTCGTGGTGACTGAGCCCGCGGAGGCAGGCGCCGCTGCGAAGCGTTTCCGCGACTACGTCAAGGCGCCGGTGTTGACCGACGTGCGTGTCGCCTACGACGGCTTCGACGTGTATGACGTGGAGCCACGCGCCATTCCGGACGTGTTGGCTGAGCGGCCCGTGGTGGTGTTCGGAAAATGGCGCGGTAAGCCTGCGGGCAGCGTGCGTGTCGCGGGTGTTTCGGGCAAGGGCGCCTATGCCCAGCAATTCGCCGTCGCTGACGTCACGGCGCGCAACGAAGATCGCGCTTTGCGCTACCTGTGGGCGCGCACGCGCATTGCTTCGCTGTCAGACTTCGGGTTCGGTGAGCTCGGCGACAAGGAGAAATCTGCGGTCACCGCCTTGGGCATTCGCTACAACCTGCTCACTCAGTACACCTCGTTCGTGGCTGTCGCGAATACCGTCCGCAACCCGGGCGGCGTGGCCTCCGAATCGAAGCAACCGTCGCCCTTGCCGCTCGGCGTCTCGGCGAACGCGATAGGTAACCAATTTGGTACCGCCGCCGAACCTGAACTCTTTTGGCTACTGGCCCTGCTCCTGGCCGGCTGGGGCGCCACCGAGTTCCGCGCGCGCCGGCGCGCTCAGGTGGCGTCGTGAGGCGACCGCGCGTTCGGGCCTGGCTCGGGGTTCTCGGCGTCGCGAGTGTCGCGTTCGCGTTCAAACGATTTTATTCGACCGCGGGCGCCGAAGCGCTCGATTGGCTGCTCCGTCCGACTGCCGCCCTTGCCGGCCTCTTTTCGGGGCACGAATTCGTGAAGGAGCCGGGGAGTGGCTACCTCTGTCGCGAGCTCTCGCTGCTAATTGCTCCGGCCTGTGCTGGCGGGAATTTCCTGCTCGTGGCGTGGCTTTCGCTGATCGCCCGCTGGCCCGCGCTCGCGCCAAGCCGGCGGCCAATCTGGTTTTTGGCGAGCACGGTTGCCGCGTATGCCACGACGTTGCTCGCCAATTCGCTGCGCATCGCGCTGGCGGTAGCGTTCGGCCACGAGTCGCTTCGCTTCGGCCTCGATGCAGCGCAGGCGCACCGACTTCTGGGCGTCGTCGCTTATCTGGGCGCGTTGTTGCTACTGCAGGCGAGCGCGTCCTGGTTGCTCCAAAAGCCGGCCGGCGCCCTGCTGCGTGCCCTTCCGCTATTCGCGTATCTCTTCGTTACCCTGGCGATACCGCTGCTCCGCGGCATTCCGATGGACACGACGTTCCGGACGCACGCCCTATGGGTACTTGCGGGTACCCTAGCCGCCTGGGCGCTGGCTGCCGGCCTTGGGCGTGCGTGGCTATCCCTCGAGCAGGGTTGGGTTCGGACGATTCAGCGCTCGAAGCGTGTCAGAACGTGAAACCGCAGGTGGTTTTGGCGCTGGCGAGCTCCGCGCCGCAGGCCCACTTGGCCACGCAGACGTCCGGGGTCTGATCCGTGCACTGCCCGTAGAGCTTGTACTTCCCTGCGCAGTCCTGGGTGATCGGCTTCAGGATGTCACACTGAATCTTGCAGTCCGCCAGGGTGACGTCTGTCTTACAGGCCTTGGCGGCCTGCGCGTCACAGAGGCGCACGCAGCTCTCGAAGTAGGATTGTGCGTCGGGGTTGCTGCCGTGGGTGTTCTCGTCACTGCAGGCAAACAACGTGAGGCCCGTCAGGGATAGGCCAATAGCGCACATCAGTTTGATTGGATTCACTGTCAACCTCTCGATGGGTTCGCGCACGGGAAACTGGCCGCGAGCTCACGTAGCCAAAGCGTCAGAGGCGTCTTCGGCCTGCCCCAAAGAAGGGAGCCCTCCGAAACCTCCGATTCGTTCCACAGGCCCGGGACAATAGTGCTCCGTTTCAGAAGTGACAATCGTTTTGGCTATGGGGCGTTTCAAAACTTGAAGGATGTGCCTGCGTGCGAGTCGCCGCGAGAGAGCGAGGCGCGTATGCGTTCGATGCAAAATGTTGACGCAGCCGTCATCGCTGCAGGTCCAGGCCCGGCCCACGCTGGTCCTCTCTCGAGTAGAGGATGCTTTTGAGAAGATCATTCAGGAACTCCGCAGCACCCGCAGCGGCGAATTCTGCCAGTTTCACCGAAGTGGCTCGAATCCGGCTCCCCTGCGCGCCGATCACGACGCAGTCGCTCGGCGCCACGGCTACGTGGTCGCTGCTCGCCGCCCGCCGAGTGGACGTCGACCTCAGCCGGCCGCGAGCTTGCCGAGTTCCTCGGCCACCAGCGCCAGGTAGCGGTCCCAGGGGAAGTTCGGGCCGGGGTCGGTGTGGCCGTGGCCTTCGTCGGGGAAGGCGTGGGTGACATCGATGTGCCCGCAAATGCCGCTCATGTTGGCCTTGATTTGATCGGGCGTCAGTCGCCCAGGGGCAATGTTGGTTTCTCGCATCAGCTCCGCGCACAACCGAGCCGAGCGTTGAAGTGTCGCATTGGAGCCCTCGTCGTTCCATTGCTCGACGGTCTGCGCGGCAAAGCCGGTGTGCTCGATGCCGATGCCTGAGCGATTCGCCCCCGGCGCGTGCCAGGCCACGTCATCGAGGCGCACGCACTGAATCACCTCGTCCGGGCCGACGCAGAAATGCGCACTCGCTTTTGGCGCCGCGCCGCGTTTACCGCCGAACCAGTCGGCGACCCCGCGCGCGGTGCCCGGCTTCTCGGGCGCCTCCATGGTGTGGATTACGATGAGAGTCGCAGTGGTCCGCCCGGCAGGCGTGAAGTTCGCCGCTTGAGTGAACGGATACTGGTCGAGTAGCGCTTTCATGAACATCCCTTTCGTCGTGCGCTTCGCACAGAAAGACTGTGTCCTACCATGTTGCGGGGCACCCACGATATGAGCGAGATTTCGGGCGGCTTTTACTCAGCGCACGATTGCCGTGAACCAAGGCGCGCCTCGGACAGCATCGAAGTCGTGGTCGCGCTCGGCTTTGCTCTTGATCGGCGCGCCGCCACGCTGAATGGCCAGCCGGAGCGCCGGTTCGGCTTCAGGCGCCGCCAGGCGCGCGAGCGCGCAGGCCAAATTGTAGGGTGGAAGCGCGGCGGTTGGGTTCGCGTAGCTCGCGAGGTGGAACAGTTCGGCCGCGCGAGCAAATTCTCCGCGCGCGTGAAGGTCGAGTCCTGCGACGTTGTACGCCTGTGAGGCCAAGTCGTTCGTCGCGATCAGGCGGAGCTCGAAATGGTCCGAGTACTCGCCCCCAAAAGCGTGGGAGAGCACCGCGAGCGTCGTACCGTCAGGTGACACCAGGATGGCCTCGGGATGTATCGTGGTCGCATTCTCGCCAGCGTCGATGACGATGGGTAGCGCCGCCCGGGTCGCGTCGCGGACGCGCGCCCCTACGCGCAATTCGGCGTGCGCTTGGCGCCCTTTTTGGGGGGCCGTCGTCGATGGGGCTTCGCTCGCTTCGACAACCGTGAACGTGAGCACGAGATCGCGCGCGAATCGCCAACGCGCGGTTCGTGCCGCATAGCGGGCGCTCCGCGCACGCAGCTCTTCGGTCTTCTTGGGGTCGGGCTCACCGGCCTTTTGATCGAGGTCGCTCGCCTCAGTGCGCTTCCCGTCCCGCGTGATGAAGCCGCAGCTGGTGTTCCCGGTGCCGCCACCAACCGTGCAGTAGCCGAACTCTGTGGAGTCGGCGAGCCAGCCGCTGCGGCTCGCGTGGTCCATCATTCCGCGCACGAGGGGCGGCATCGGCGGCTCGATGGCCGCCCAGGCTGGCTCGCCAAAGCTCGGCGCCCGCGTTGGGTCGAGCTTGAGTGGCGCTATGGTCGCAGCCGTTGCTGGAGGGGGGGCGGTTGGTGCCGCGGCGGCCGCCGGCGCTTTAGGCGAGGTGGTCGCCATTGCGATTGAAGGGGCAGGCGTGGGCGTGTCGAGCGCGGCCGGGCGCTCGCTGGCTCCAGGTTTGCTCTTGTGGCACGCGGCGCACAGGCAGAGCAGCGCGAGCCAGCCGACCTTCGGCGCAGTCATGGCAGCTCCTCGCATCTCGCGTCAGTGCCTGACACCGTCTTGGGCGCGGCGCCAGACCCCCTCGGCCAGGCTTCGCCGCTTTCCCTTTCGTTCGTGACGTTTGCTGCGTGAAAGGGCAGGATCCGTAGATGGACTCGCCGCTTTCCATCGACCCGACACGTTGCCCGGTGTGTGGTGCGTCGAATTCATGCGTCGGTGCGACGGGCTCGAGCGAGGCCTGCTGGTGCTCGTCGGTCGAAATAACGGCGGAGGCCCTGGCGCGAATTCCGGAGGCCGCCAAAGACATTGCTTGCTTGTGCCCGCGCTGCGCCGCATTTGTCGCGCCGCGTGCCAAGGACGAGGCGCGCGCCGGCACCAAGTGAGCGCGTCGCGACGCGAGCCGTCACTCGCGTCGCGCCCGCGCGGGGTTCGCGTCGGCGCGCCGCGCGTGGTTCAGGTTACGGTGAAGAAGTCCGTGTTCGGCTCGACCAGCACGATCATCGCTTCATAGGTGCCGTAGGGCGCCGATTCTCCGCTGGGCAACATCCGAAGTAGATAGACGCCGGTTTCCTGGCTGAGCTCAATGCAACCGCGAAACGCCTGTCGTATAGCGGGCGGTTCGGGGAGCGGCGCGGTGACAGGCTCGGGGGTTGGAGGCGCGGCGACCTGAGGCGCGAGCACCGCGGCCGCGGCTTGCGCCGGCGCCCACGCGGTGGTCGGAGCTTCGAGCGCCGCTGCTGCCGAAGGAGCGATCAGATCTTGCGCCAGCGGAGGGTGGACCGCTGTTTTGCGAGCGTGCACCGCCTCCTCGAAGTCCGGCGGTGGAGAAGCGATGGTTTCCGGTTGGGACTCTCGCTCGTGCGCCGGCGCGGCCGCTGGCGTGAGTGGTAACGTCGTTGACCAGTCGGCGGCCGCCGGGGTTGCCGGTGGCCCTAACACGGCCGTCGTTTCCAGCGCTGGGGGCGAGCCTTGCATCAGCGTCGTTAGCGGAGTCTGAGGGGGGCGGAT
>JAEUAF010000740.1 GCA_019695485.1 Sorangium sp. | reverse complement strand
AGGCGTTCGGCCGCGGGCTCGCCAACGTGATCGACATCTTGGATCCCAGCGCGATTGTCCTGGGCGGCGGCGTCTCGAATTTGGATTTTCTCTACTCGGAGGGCGTCGAGCACGTTGCTCGTTACGTGTTCAATGACGAATTGACGACGCCTATCCTGAAAAACGAACTCGGTGATTCCGCGGGGGTTATTGGCGCGGCGTTGCTTGGCGGCTAGCTGCGACGCGGTGGGGGCGGAAGAGCCGGTCCTTCGCCAGAAGCCCAGCTAGGACTATTGTCGATGATAGTCGGCCTCGAGAAATAGGCGATAAGTCTGCCCACCGTCTTCCGAGTTTTCGATGGTGAAGTGGTAGCTGTCTTCACCCGTGATTCGATACGTGTAACGCCCGCGTTGCGCGCCGACGGGTGCGTGCTCGAACACCAGCATGTCGTCGACCCAACGCCCTCGCGAGGGCGCACTCGGGGCCGAGCCGAGTGAGTCGACCCAGTACCACGTGTACGTCTGGTCGCGTTCGTCCCAGCCGAACACTCCGTGGCCGCGATACACGACCCGCCCATCGCGCTCCTCGACATAGTCCTGGAGCAGGAAGAAGCCGTCGACGTCAACGCGGCCAATGTAGCGACCGAGCGCCACGCCACCTGGCCCCCAAGGGGAGGGGCTCAGCTGCTCCTCACCGATCCAGGTTCCGGCGAAGAAGTGGAGCTTTTCGTGATGCTTGCTGGGTCTCGGCATGTCCACCATGAGGTCTGACTCTCGAGGGCAAAGGGTCGGCGGTTTGCGGGGGATCAGCGGCGGTAGCGGGCGATGCGCGGGGATCAGCGGCGGTAGCGGGCGATGCGCGGTGCGCTGACGGCGGCCAGAGTGTGCGCGATTGACGTCCAAGTCATTCCGTCCCCGCCAAGGGTTTGCTGCGAGCTCATCACGTACGCCAGGTCACCCAAGCTGATGATCCCGACGAGCCGCTTGTCTGCGTCCACCACGGGCACGCGACGGATCTTGTATTGTTGCATCATCGCTTGCACGGTGGCAGGGGTATCTTGGGGGCCGCAGGCCTTGACGTCGCGCGCCATGGCACTCGCCACACTCGACTCGCGCAGTGCCACACCCTG
This sequence comes from Sorangium sp., assembly GCA_019695485.1. GTDB lineage: Bacteria > Myxococcota_A > Polyangia > Polyangiales > Polyangiaceae > PMG-095. The sequence continues at coordinate 2,244 of JAEUAF010000740.1, read as the reverse complement.
CAGTTGCGCGGCCATCGCCAGATCGCGATCCGTGATGATGCCCACCAAGCGCCCATCGCGATCGACGACGGGCACGGCGCCGCAATCATTTTCCCACATGATCTGCCCTGCTGTCGCAAGGGTATCTGTCGGTGTGCATGTGTGCACGTCGCGCGTCATGATTTCTACGATCTTCACGTGCGTCTCCTTTCGGCCGGGCGTGACAAGCTTGGGCGCGCTCGATGGGCGCCTGGGGCCGCAGCTTACTCAGCTCGTGCCCCCCAGGCGAGGCGTCTCTCGCCCCAAAGACGTGGGGTGAGGTGGGCAGTCGGATTCCGAGATTCCACCCAGAAGGGTCGGCTTCTGGAAAGACGGGGGTATACTGTGCAAGGCGTGGGTTTTTCCTCCTTCGTCAGCCAGCCCGATTCCGAGCTCGAGCTCCTGGAGGGTGCTGTCCAAATCGCCCGGATCGGGTATCCGGGCCTCGAGGCTCGGGGAGCCTCGGCGGCGCTCGATCGGCTCGCCGAGCCGCTACTGGGGCTCGGACTACGTCGCCTGGGGCCCCCCGCGCAGGCGCGCGCCCTAGCTGACCATCTCTATTTGTCGATGGGGTTTCGCGGCAATGCGGAGGCGTATTCCGACCCCGACAATTCGTTCATCAACGCCGTGATGGCGCGCAAGACCGGAATCCCGATCACTCTCGCGATCGTCTACATCGAGGTCGCTCGCCGCCTCGGGATCCGCGCGCGCGGGGTGGGCTTCCCTGGACACTTTTTGGTGCGCATCGACGACGAGCAGGAGACGGTCATCGTAGATCCGTTCTTCCGGGGTGACGTTCTAGATCGCGATGCCCTGGTGGAGCTCCTGCAACGCATGGCTCCGCGCATGACGCTGCGCGACGAAATGCTCGACCCGGTTTCGATTCGGCAGATCATGGCGCGGATGCTGATGAATCTGCGCGGCGTGTACGCGGCTCGCGGCGACATCGGACGCCTGCTCGCCGTGCTAGATCACCTGATCGACCTGATCCCCGAGGCTGCCGATGAGGTCCGCGATCGGGGCTTCATTTGCGCGCGGCTTGGTGCGCGACGCTGGGCCGCAGCAGACCTACGCCATTACGTCGAAGCGCTCCCGCATGCTGGCGACGCCGCCGAGGTGCGTCGTACGATTGCAATGCTGGAGGCCAAGCCGGCGCTCTGGCACTGAGCCCGCCCCCAAACGATCGCGTGCAGCGCATGCCCGCGCAGCGGGATAGTCGCGGAGCGATTGTTGAGCTCAAGTCACAGGCGGTGCGCTAGGGCAGCGCGCCTTGCGCCGTGCAGCGATATTCACCAAGTAGAAAATAGGCGCGCTGGCATTCGATGTCCACGCTGGCGCCGCGCTTCGCCTTCTCTTTGAGCTCCACTTGGTAAGTGAAGCTCTGTCCAATCGGCGATCTCGACTCGCGCGTGATCCGCGCGCTGCAGGGGCGCGCACCACACGCCTGCTTTTCGGCGAGCGCATGCACGTCCGCGTTGTCCGAGTACACATTGTACAGGCCGAGCAGCGTGCCCCCGAGCAAGAGCATCGAGAGAACGCTGCGCGTGGCGCTCTTGTTCTCGGCCATGCCTCAGCCTCCCGCCATCTCGAGTTCGAAGAACGGTGGCGGCCGATCTTTGGCCCACCACAGTCCGCAACCAACGCTCACTAGGTGCTTGGCGAAGATGCCCCGGTAGTAGGAGCCGTTTCTGACGTAGATGTCGCTGTCGGTCCGCACCTTGTCGCAACGCTCTCGCAGGTCTGTGCGCGTGGTGACTTCGAAATAGACGATGCCGCGCGCCATCGCCGCGATGTTCGCAACGGCCGGCGCGACGTCAGGATCCGGTAGGTACTGTAGGACGCCTTGGCAGACGATCAGGTCGTGTTTCTTGCGGTCGCGCCAGCGCGCAATGTCACGAAATTGGTAGCCATGCTTCTTGCACATGGCCTGACTGACCTCAGTTCCGGTGTACTGGATTCCCTTGGTGTGTTTTTCGATCCATTGCTTCCACAGCCCGATTCCGGCGCCTACGTCGAGGACGCTCTTCATTTCGATGTGGTTGTAGCGAGCGAACGAAAACACGAACTCAGCGAGGTGAGAGTGCTCGTCCGGCGAGATCACTCGCGTTTGCGCCGACTCGTAGTAGCGGTGGTAGTACGCTTCGTCGAAGCGTCGGAACCGATCCATGGGGGCAGTCTACTCGAACGGAGGCGTGTTCCGTCCACGGCGCCGCACGCTGTTTTCAC
>JAEUAF010000680.1 GCA_019695485.1 Sorangium sp. | reverse complement strand
AGCTATCAACCTGTGCGTACGAGTCCCGACTTAGATCGTCCCGCGAGCTCGAAATCAGCGTCAGGCGCGACTGTGCCGCCTCCGTCAATGCGCGGCAGAGCGCCACTGCGCGCGACGGGTGGCAGCCCATGCCCACGCTCGGACGCAGGGGCCGGGCCGAGTTCAACACCTCATCCATGATGACGGCTCGGAACACTGCAATCCCGACGTCGCTCGTCATATCCCAAATCCCCACGCGCACACCCGCTCTCTCGAATCGCTCGAGGAGCGCCAGGCACTCCGGGGCGTCAACGGACTCGGCTCTTACCACGCGAGCAGCGCGTTCCCGCTCGCCATAAAATGAAAACAGGGTGTCGGCGTCGCGCTCGATGAGCTCGCAAATGCCGTGCGAAATGGCCTCGTACGAGTGGTTGCCCGAGGCGAGGCCGTTCGACGAAAGTGGAAAGCAGCCCGCATCTGCAGGCAGGGGTAAGCTGAAGTCCGTGTGCACCATTTCGTACGGCACCCAGAGCGGCTCATTTCGAATCAGGTCGAATCCCTCAATCCAGTGAATCTTCAAGTCGGTCGAGAAGCGCCCGACTGCGCTCCTCGGCAACCGTTCGGGATCGAGCACGCGATGCGAAAGGCCAAGCTCGCGAAAGCTCGCCAAGAGCAGTGGCCTCACGATGTGCTCGGCGTGATACGACTCGATCGACTCCATCGCACCGGACACCTCCGCGGCCAGCAGGGTGAGCCCCTTGCCTTGGGCGACCGAGAGCGAGCGCGCGTTTGGGCGGCAGGCGATCACCACGGGGATCCCGATGCAATCGAGGCCCGTGATGTTCGCAACGCGCGTGATACCCATTGCCTTGAAAAGTGGCCAGATCCGCGCGCGCGTCTGGGCGAGCGAGGCCATCCGATGGGTGCCGGACTGAATGGATTTGCGGGTCACGAAAGCCTCACCCGACGAAGCTGTTGAGATTGATCACGAAGCAAAGGCAACCTTGCCCGATCGGTAGATCCCGCGGAGTCGGGATGTTGGCGAGCGGCACGCGACCCTCGATCAGCGGCCTCAAGATCTCGTCCGTGGCAGACGCAGCTTCCTGCGGAATCGGCCTCGCGACTTTGCGCAGCGCTGTCGTGTCGAGACGGTACGCTCGACCCCAGGGCATGGCCACGACTATGGCCGGCCCGGCGCTGGGGAGCCGGCCTTTGGGATGGTGGGGAATACGCACATCGACGGCGTCCGTAGAAGGGAGCTCCTTTCGCTCCTGAAAGATCGATATGGGCTTCAACGCGGCCAGGTTGAAGAACGGTGAGTCGTCCACCCAGCCCGAAGTGACACCCCGACTCAAGAATGTGTCGAGTTCTTTGCTGAGCCGAGTGCCGTCCTTTACGACGAGCTCCTCTCGCGCACGCAGTGTGCGGTGCGAGAAGATAGTCTTTTGCTCGGCGCCGTCGACGATGACGGTTTGGGTCTGCTCACCGACAAAGGCCGGATCGTAGGGCATAGAAGTCATAAAGCGGTGCTTGGTCTTGCCGATGAGGTGCTGAATCGCCTGATAAGCGCGATTAAAGTGACCAATGAGCTCATTCTCCGGATGCTCTGCGAAATCCATGGAGCCCTGAATCATCAGGTTCAGCACGCTGGACTCGTTCCCGATCTTCCAGATGTGAACCAGGCGATTGATCTGACCACTGATCGGATAGGCCGCGTAGACGAGCTCCCAACCGAAGAGCTTGACGATGAGGCTCACGACTTCGGGCATTCGAGTCGCGAGCTCGCGTAGGTTCTCGTTCTCGACATGAAGCTCGACGAGGACGTACTTGACTAGAGAATTTTCTTTACTCATGGTTATTATTCCCGTTCGGCGTTGGTTTTCGAAACAATAGAGCGGTACTGTGCTGACTCGACCCGCCGATGTCGATTGCGCACCCATTTCAGTGGAGCGCACGACTACGCACGAGTGACGATATAGCGACTCTTCTGTTCAGGGGTGCCAAACTACCCTTCCCTGGCATGAAGCGGCGTCTCGGTGATAGGCTCGCGCCGCTGTGTCCGAGAATCCCGCGTATCGGCAGACGCAAACGTTTCGAATTGGTGAACGCATCGCTGACTATGCGATCACAGGGCAGTCGCTGAACGGCGGGATGGGCGAAGTCTACCCCGCAGCCCATGTCTCGAGTGGCCAGCGGGCGGCGATCAAGACGGTGCGGGGCCACGATCCAGCTACCCTCGAGTACTTTCGACACGAGATCATCACGCTCGCCGCGCTCGACCACCCCGCGATCGTGCCAATCCGTGACCATGGTGTGGAACGGGGCAAACCCTGGTGCGCCATGGACTGGGTCGAAGCGCCGACGCTGCGCGCGTTTCTGCGGCCCGAATCCGACGCTTCTTCGACTCACCTGCCCGCCACCCAGGCCCGTGATGAGCCAGGTCGACCCCCGAGCGCGGAGCGCCGTCCTCCTGTCCGAAGCGGCCCGCTCTTGCGGCCCCTGTCACGCGCGCAACTCCTCGACTTGTGCGTCGGTGTGCTGCGAGCCCTCGACTATGTCCACTCGCGGGGCGTAGTCCACGGTGACCTCAAGCCGGAGAATATCTTCGTGCTCGAGGGGCCTCGACCGTTGTTGGTCGATTTCGGCGTTGCGCAGTGGTTTGCCCTGCCACGCGAAGCCCTTGCGCTCATCCCGCGCGCCGTTGGCAGCGTCCAGTACATGGCGCCGGAACAGGTCCGCGGAGAGCTACCAGACGCGCGCGCGGACTTGTACGCGCTGGGATGCCTATTGTACGAATGCGCGACCGGAGTCTGTCCGTTCCAACGAACTAGTGTGCAGGCAAGCATGCTGGCACAACTCAACTTTCGCCCAGAGCCACCCTCCAAGGCGGCGCCGGAGCTCTCCGGAGCTTTCGACAGTCTCGTGCTGCGGCTGCTCAGCAAGTCCCCGGCGGATCGGCCCGCTTACGCCCGTGATGTCCTCGAGATCCTCGCTTCACAGGGGGTGGCAACGGCACACGCCGCCGCTCCCGAAGAAGCAAGTCCGAGACCGCTAGCGCGCCCTGAGCTGGTGGGGCGCTCAGAAGCACTCCGGGTGCTGAGTGACGCCTGCAAAGCCGTGTGCTCCGGGCGCGGCGCGAAGCTGCGGGTAACCGGTGAGAACGGCATAGGCAAGACGCGCCTGATTCTGGAAGCCGTGGATCTGGCGAAGCGTCAAGGCATGGTCGTGTTTTGTGCCCGCTGCGCCGACAGCCACGACGGCGTGAACCAGGCGCCGCTCGCTCCTTTGCGATCGCTGCTCGAGGCGCTGAGCGCGCACGAGCTTGGCGAACCGGGAACCGCGGCGGCGCTGTCCCGCGCGCTCGCCAACACGCTACCCCCTGCCGGAGCTGAAGCCACGCGAGGCGCGGGGGCATCCAGCCGCGATGAATTACTCGAGCTCCTGACGAGCGCCGTGTTCGATTTCTGTAGTGGCAAGCCGACGCTGCTCCTGCTCGACGATCTCGATCGGGCCGAGGAGCTCACGCGCGGAGTCGTGCGTCGCCTCCTGAGCCAGGATCTCACGCAGTATCCGTTGCTGCTCGTGTACACGGATACACGTGGCGCAATGCACGCGACCGACGTCAGTCCGAGCGATACTCTCGAGCTCGGACGCCTGACTCGCGGCGAGCTGGAGCTCGTCGTTCGCTCCACGCTAGCGAGTGAGTATGCGTCGCCACGCTTGGTCGACCACGCCTACCAATTCTCGGAGGGAAATCCATTTCTTTTGGGGCAGTGCTTGCGCGCCCTGATCGAGGCGTCCGTGCTCGTGCACAGTCGTGAGCGGGGCTGGCATCTGGGGGCCGCGGCGCGGGCGGACTCGCCCCTGCTGCACGGCGTAGAAAACGCTTCGGACTTGTTCCGCCTGCGACTAGACTCCCTGTCCTCCGACGAGCTCGAGCTTGCCAGCGTGGCCGCGGTATTGGGGCGAACCTTCCAATTGCCCATGCTCGCCGCCGTGGCAGAGCAGCCCGTCGAGCGAACGCGCACATTGCTCACGAGGTTGTGCGCGCTCGACATCGTCGACTTCTGCGCCTCAGGATGGTACCAATTTTCTCACGCACTGCTGCGCGAGCTACTCTACGAGCGGGTGCCCGAAGCTTGCGCCAGTGAACTCCACGCGCGCGCCGCGCTCGAGGTCGAGACGGCACTCGAGAGCCGTCCCGAGTTGGCGGGCGACCTCGCTGTCCATGCGAGCCGCGCCGGGCAGCACTTGCGAGCCGCGCGCTATTTCGAGGCTGCGGCGCTTCTATTCGCTAACACGCACCGGCACCAGCAAGCGCTGGACGCCTTGGAAGCCGCGAAGCGCGAGCTTGGTCGTAGCCCCTGGGCTCCCTCACACGACGCTGAGCGGCTGCGAGTCGGTGAGCGATTGGGAGACGCGGCGCTGCTCCTGCGACGACTGGACAAGGCGACGGCAGAGTATACGGACGCGCTGGCCTTGGCGGGCGCAGAAGTGCCGGTCTTGGCTAGACTTCACCGAAAACTCGCCGCCGCGAGTCAACGTGATCACGATCTGGCGCTCCGCCACCTGAAGCGGGCGATCGCGCTGCTCGACGAGTCGTCCGAAGCGGAGCTGAAGCATCCGAACGAATGGCTTCAGGCCCACCTCGACTCGATGTTCGTGCACTACTGGAAGCGCGCGCCCAAAGAAGTCTTGGCGCTTGGCGAGAGAATAAAGTCGCTGCTCGAGAAGCAGGGCAGCGCCGAGCAGCGCGCCGCGTTTCACTTCAACGTCGCAGCGGGGCTGATGGCCCTGCATCGCTATGTCACCGGGTCGGAAGAGCTACGCAGCATCGACCAAGCGCTCGACTTCTATGTCGGAGCAGGTGATCGTCTCAAGGTCTCGATGGCGTCCTTTCTGCGCGCCATGATCTGCCTGTTCGGTGGCGATCTCGACTCTGCTCAGCAGGGCTTCGAGACCCTCTTGGAGAGCGGCGAGAAAGCATCGAGTGTGACGATTCAACTGCGCTCGCTGACCTATCTCTGCCTCGTGCACCGGAGGCGACGCTCGGTCGAGGAAGTGCGTCGCGTCGCGACTTCCACTTTGGCGTTGGCCGAGGAACACGACATGCCAGAATATCAGGGCATCGCGTTGGGTAACTTGGCGTGGCTTGCTTATCGCGACGCAAGCTTCAGCGAGTGCGAACGCCTCGCGCGATCCGCGAGCGCCTCCTGGAGCGCCGCCCAGACCAAGAATGCTTTCTGTTGGACCGCGTTATTGCCGCTGCTCGCAGCGCTGATCGCCCAGAACGCCGACCACCGAGATTCGAGCTCTGAACTCCCCGGGATTGCCGTCCAATTGCTGGACGAGTCGCAGCAGGCACTGCCCCAAGACCTCACGCGTGAACTCGAGTTGCTCGCGAGCCTCGCGCCCACGCCGGCCGCCGCGCCGCTCCGCGCTCAACGCGTGCTGGACGTGGCCTTGGGCTGCGGCCTGCTCTGAGCCGGGCGGCGCCCACACGCCCCGCCAGGCGAACGCCGGGAGGCACGCAGCGCGTCGCGGGCTAGTTGCACCAACTTGCGCGCGTTCACTTGGGAGACCGCTAGCGCCTCTGCGATCTCGTCATACTCGTGACCTAAGCTTCGCAGCGTGAGGGCCCGTCTTTGCGCGTCGGGCAGCCCGTTCACGAGCCATAACGCGCGTCGCAGATCACGACGCGCACACAAAGCCGACCAGGCGTCGTCCGCCGACTCCGCATCCCACTCGACGGAATCCAGAGAAACCCGAGCCTCGCCGCGGCTACGCCACAGGTCACGAGCTAGATTGGACACGACCGCTGCCCACCAAGCTCGCGGATATTCGACCTGGCAGCCGCGGCGATGACAGGCTTCGACGGCGTTCAAAAACGCGCTTGCCATGAGATCTTCGGCGTCCGCCTGCCGCCCCTGCGTCCAGCGCAGACACAGCCTGAGCAACGGCCCGCGCTGCGCGTGCCACGTCGAAAGTAAGCGCTGTTCGTCGCTGGCCTTGCCCAGCATGCAGTGTTGCCTTGCGCTGCCCATTTTCTCGATGCCGATACAGATACGTCGCCGGCCAGAGCACCACCATTGCAAGGCGATTGCGCCGCATTTCGCCGCCCAAAGTGCACGTCGTTTCGACCTCGATGCTCCTTCCGGCACCGAGCGCCACCGAACCCCGCAGTCGTCAGCAGCCCTCGGGTCCGCACACCGCGCCTTCCGCAAATGGCGCGGACGCTTCGCTGCGATCGGCAAAGGCCTTGCGAAGAGCGCCGAGTAAGACCTCTGCGGGTTGAGCTCCGGATACCGCGAGTCGCTCATCGAACACGAAAAATGGTACCCCATTGATGCCGAGCTCACGGGCCAGCGCTTCGTCGTCACGCACTTCATCAGCGTATTCATCGCTGTTCAGCACGTCACTCACCCGCTCCGCCCGCAAGCCCGCTTCGGTCGCCAACCGCTGCAAGGTTCTCGGCGCGCCAATGGCCTCACCCTCGCTCATGTAGCCGAGCAGAAAGCGCTCCTTTACCGCGTCCTGCATGCCAAGCTTCTCCGCGAGGTGCAACAAGCGATGGGCGTCGAAGGTGTTACCGGGGCGAATGCTCTCGAAGTCGAAATCGAGCCCTTCCGCCTGGGCCGTTTGCGCCAAGCTTGCGATGCGCGCTTGGGCCTGCGCGAGCGGCATCCCGTATTTCTGCGACAAGCGCTCGGCGTAGGAGACGCGGGGGTCACGCTCGCGCGGGGCGTTCGGATCGAGCTCGAAAGCGTGCCAGGTGATCGCCACCTGCTCGCGTTCAGGCAACTGTTCCAGCGCCGCCTCGAGCCGACGCTTGCCGACGAAGCACCAAGGGCAGGCGATGTCCGACCAAATGTCGATGCGCAGCTTGCTCATCCGGATTTCATAATTCGCGCGGTCGCCTGGCGCCAGTGCATCGTACCGCCCCAGACGCCGACGAGCGCGAATGCGCCGAGCGAAGTGCACGCCCCGCTTGACTGCCAACAGTGCTGTCGTCGGTGCCGCAATATCGCCTCAGGGCTGGGGTCGGCGCGCGAATACGCGCCGCAACAGGCTCATGCTTATGCGGCGTACACGCCTTTACCGGGGGCTTCGCGTTTTCCGCGAGCTTGCAACATCTGTGCACACACCGGGAGCGCGAGGGAACGAGGCCCGCCTGAGGCCTCTCGCGGTCAGAATGTGGCTGTGCGGCGCATTGGCGTCACCCCACTCTCTCGCCAGCCCGCGCGATGTCAATCGAAGGTCGTCCGCTGCACACAGGCACGTAGTCGGGGTGGCACTCACCAAGCATCGGCAGCCGGTGCGGCGAGGCCCGCGTGGGGAAGCGGGACCGATCTTCCTGCGTGTAGAGTTGATGGATCGGATCGAAGTCCCGCGATGACCAGACGCGAACACTTCCGAAGACCTTGCGGTAGCGCTCGAAGTAGTCGAGTCCAGGGGCGCGCACGTGCCCAAATTCGTGCGCATTCGGGCCGGGATACTCAATTGTGTGCGGCGATAGGATCGGCACGGGGAGCAGCGCAACCCCGCTCGGCCCCAGAACCCTGCGAATCTCGGCAAGAGCCCGCTCATCCTGCTTCACGTGCTCCAAAACATGAGAGGCGTAGACCAGGTCATAGCTGGCGTCGGCAAATGGCATCGCCCGCAGGTCGACACGATAGTCGACCCCTCTGCGATCGAGATCAGCGCTGTGGTAGACTGCAAACTGGCGCTCGAACAGGATCTTGAGAACCGGCTCGGGTGCAACATGGAGCATCGCCATGTTCGCGAAGTCGTGCGTTTGCCCGAGCTCTCGCATGACCAGGAATTGCAATCGGTGCCGCTCGTAGCTCGCGCAGCGCGGGCAGCGCGTGTCCCGAATCCAATGGTGTGCGTCGCGGTAGTGCTTGAAAGGCCCTCGATAGTCACAAATGGGGCACTGAAAGCGCGGACGGCGACGCAGGGCGAGCTTGAGCGTGCCTTCGGAGATGCGACGGAGCACACCGTGAGGCCCGGTCAGGGAACCCTCACCAGGTCCGCCATGACGGTTCCCACGCACGGACTGTCACTGCTGCCCGAGGCAAAGTCCATCGGCACCAGTTCGAACTGGGCCTCTTCGTGAAGCGCTGTTTCGCTTACGGCCGAGAGGGAGAGGCTTTCGAGCAGCGCGGTTCCGCTCCGAGACTCGATAGTGCCCACACAAGATTGCATAGGCCGCGCAGCTACGTGGTCCGT
>JAEUAF010000661.1 GCA_019695485.1 Sorangium sp. | reverse complement strand
TCGATCCAATCTTCACCAAAGCAACCATCTCCGACAGTGGCGAGCACATCGTTGAGCGGCACTACTCACCCGTGCACGCGGTCGGCCACCTGCGTTTTCTCGAGTGCAGCGAGCTCGGCGAGCTCGGTCAGCCAGCGGGCGATTTGACGCCGTGGTGTGACCTCTTCATCCCCTATGTTCCCGAACTCGCTGACCGCCCCGATCTTGGCGCGCTCTCCCAGGCTCGGCACTTGCCAGAGGGCTCAGAGCACGTCGTCGAGCGCTACGCCTATGAACGTGACGGTAAAGTTCGCGTCGCGGTCGAGAACGTTACTCGCGGCTTTCGCCGGGAATTCGTGCTGGGGGCACCGAGCGCGCGCTGAGTTCGCCGTCGAGCGGCCAGCGATCGAGCGTGACGCTGGTGAGGCCGCGAGCGTCCAGGCGACGCAATAGCTCGGGCAACGCGCCGATGCTCGCGGGCTCGAAGTCGTCTCGCTCGGCGGCATCGTGGAGCAAGATCAGCGCCCCATCTCGCAGCGAGCGCTCGACTTCACGCAGCACCGCCTCGGGGGTTCGCCCCTTCATCCCGTCGTAGCCGCGCGCAGACCAGCCGATCGGCGTGACCCCCGCCATTCGTGCACCTAACATCGTGGCAGGCGTGGTGTGTCCGACCGGCGGGCGAAAGAGCGTCGGCTTGAAGCCGGTGATAGCCTCGACCGCGGCTTGCGCGCGCAGAATCTCGTTGCGCACGCGCCACGGACCGCGGAACGAGTGCAGTCGATCGTGAACGTCTCCGTGCAGCGCGAGCACGTGGCCCGCCTCGCGGATGGCGAGCACCACCTCGGGATGTTGTCGCACTTTGTTGCCCAGCACGAAGAACGTGGCTCGGTGACGAGTGCCGGCGAGCGCCGCCAAGACCTTGCGGGTCGTTTGCGGGTGCGGACCGTCGTCGAAGGTGAGCGCGACCTGATGTCCGCCCTGGGGCCCGCGGCAAACCACGGGGCCATACATTTCGAGCCAGGGAAAAAACACGCCGCTCGTGACCAGCACGCCCCAAGCAAACGAAGCCAACGCCAGCGCGAAAATGCTGGGTCCGACCCCGATGAGCCGCGCCCCCCACAACGCAGCGACGCCGGTGGTCGACAGTAAAAAAGCCATCCGCGCGAGACTTCTCATGGATAACGAGGGCGCGACGAGGCGGCGCTGGGAGCGAAAAAGGGCTGCGCGGGCATTCGAGACGGGATAGTACCATCCGCCGCCTCGGCCGGTAGGGCGCTCGACGGTTTCGAGGAGCGCGGGCTTGCCGGTGGACGCGCGTCGAGTCCGAGTTGCTGTTCAATACCGTCCCCTACGCCGTCTTCTTGGGCACCGTCTTCGTGGTGTCCTGGTTGCTTGCGCCGACGCGTCGCCTGCGCGTCTTGTTCTTGCTTGGGGCGAGTTACTACTTCTACGCGCGCTGGAACTACCGCTTTCTGCCGCTCATCTTCGGCTCTTCGAGCGTCGATTGGCTGCTCGGCAACGCCATCTTTCGCGCCAAAGATCCGAGGCGGCGGCGCGCGTGGCTGATCGTGACGGTGGTCTTGAACCTGGGGCTGCTCGGGTTTTTCAAGTATTACGACTTCGGGGTCGACTCCATGCGCGCACTGCTCGGGTCGGCAGGGATTCGTGTGCCGGACCTCGCGTTGCAGCTGACCTTACCCATCGGCATCAGCTTCTTCACGTTCGAATCGATGAGCTACGTCATCGACGTGTACCGCGGGGAAATCGAGCCGCACCCAAGCTATCTCGAGTACCTCACCTTCGTGGCATTCTTCCCGCACTTAGTGGCGGGCCCGATCGTGCGTCCGCGCGACCTCTTGCCGCAGCTCGCTGCGCCGCCTCGCTATAGCGCGGAGCTTGGGGCCGAAGGGCTGTTCTTGATCGCCACGGGGCTGCTGAAGAAGATCGCGATCGGTGACTACCTAGCTCTCAACCTAGTCGATCGCGTTTTCGATGCGCCGCTGAACTATTCATCGCTCGAGTGTTATCTGGGCGTGCTCGGCTACGCCTTGCAGATTTATTGCGACTTCTCCGGCTATACGGACATTGCGATTGGGTCGGCTCTGCTGCTCGGCGTGCGCTTCCCGAAGAATTTCGACGCACCCTACACCGCGCACAACATCGTCGATTTTTGGCGCCGCTGGCACATCTCGCTGTCCACCTGGCTGCGCGACTACCTCTACATATCGCTCGGCGGCAATCGGCGGGGGCGCGCGCGCACTTACGTGAATCTGTTCCTCACGATGCTGCTCGGGGGACTGTGGCACGGCGCGAACTGGACCTTCGTGGCCTGGGGCGCGCTCCACGGTGTGGCTCTCGCGGGGACGCGCGCCTATGGCGCCTGGTTCCCGCCAAGGCCTTCTGCGGAGCCGAGCTCCCCGTGGCGCCGCGCGCTGGGCGTCTTTCTCACCTTCCACCTGGTGTGCGTGGGTTGGGTCCTGTTTCGCTCTGACTCGTTCCAAAAGGCCTCGCTCGTCTTCAAGAGGCTGGCCGAAGCGAGCACACAGCATCCGAACCTGGACCCGCGGCTGATCCTCGTACTCGGCGTGGGTTTCGTAAGCCACTTCGTGCCGGCGAATTGGTTTCACGCGGCAAAATTGGGGTTTGGCCGATTGCCTGCCGCGGCTCAGGCGGCTCTGCTATTTGGGGTCCTGGCGCTGCTCCGCACCGTAGCTAGCGCCGAGGCAGTTCCTTTCGTGTACTTCCAATTCTGATGGGCTCGCACAACGACGACACCTCGGCTCCGGTGGAACCACCCGAGTCGGCTCCAGATTCCAAAACGGGGCAGGCTGACCAGGGCGGCGCTGCGATTCCCGAAGGTCCAACGCCGTCCAGCACACCCGCCGACGGAAACCCAACAAGTGAGTCCACAGGCGATGCGTCCGCGACGGCTCGTCCGAAGCGCAAAAAGAAGAAACGGAGCGCGCCGGATCCGGAGGCTCCAGCGCGAGCCGAGCTCGACGTCACGGGGCGTGAACGCCCCGCGTTTCTCCTGAATTTCCCGGCCGACCCTGAGCTCGAGCTCTTAATCGCTGCCTTCGAAGCCGGAAATTACCGCGCAGTGCGCGAGCGCGCCCCGCGGCTCGCCGAGCGAACTGAACGCGCCGAAGTGAAGGCCGCCGCGCTCGAACTCGCACGACGCATCGAGCCGGACCCGCTCGTGAAGTTCTTGCTAGCCGTGGGCATTCTGCTGTTCGTCGCGGTTGTCGCCTACGTTTATCACTCTCATGCGGGCTAGAGGGTTCCTGCTGCGCTCGGGATGCGTCGTGAGCGTGGCGCTCGGCTGTGCGCTGTGCGCCGCCTGCGCGAGCGCGCCCGCGCGCGTACAGACGAAGGCACAGCCGGCGCCGCCGGTGTCCGACGTCGGGCGCTTTCTACCGCTCGAAGACGCGACGGTCTTTGCGTACGAAACAAGCTCCGATCTAAACGGGCAGAAGGGCCTGCTGGTGCTCGAGGTGCGTCGCCCACACCCCGATCGCGCGGAGCTCGTAGTCGCTGGGCGCGCAAAGCGCGTCGAAATAGACTCGAGTGGGATTCGCTTGGTCACCGGCGGGTATTTGCTCAAGTCGCCGATCGCGCTCGGCGCGCGCTGGCAGGGCGATTTCGGAAGCGTCGAGGTGACCGCGCTCGACAAGCAGGTCCGCGTGCCCGCGGGGTCATTCAGCGGTTGCATCGAGACCCAAGAGACGCTCTCGGGAACCGAATTCAGCAAGCGCACCATCACCACATATTGTCCGCACGTCGGCATCGTCGCGCGCCACACCGAGGCAGAGTCCGATCAAGGCGCCGGTACGGAATCGCTTGCCTTGCGTTCGTTTGGTCCGCGCGTCGACTTGTCGCAGTGATCAGCGTTGCAGTGAGCTGCTACGGTTCCGGCATCGTGCTCGGACCGAGCACCAGATCGCTCCAGCCCGTGCATTCGCTGCTTTTGGGACTGAGCGCCTCGCTCGTTTCATAGCCGTCGCCGCGTACGGAAACCCATGCGGCTCCGCCCGTCCACAACTCGCAGGTGATGCTGCGAATGGTGCGCCCTCCCGTATCCGCTACGCTGGCCAGAGCGCCTGCCGCGCCGGCGTCGCCCCCCGCGTCGGGCGCAGTGTCAGCGCTCCCGCCCGCGCCGCCAGCCCCGCTCGGGGACGCGAGATTGCTCGAGCAGAACAAGACCTGACGCTGATTGTGGGCGCTGGGGCTATAGCTCTCGTGGCCGTCGCCCCCGAACTTCACGCTGATCAAGGTGTCACTCGCGAGAAGGCCGGTCTCGGCGCGGACGGTCAATACGAAGTCGGGCTGGCCCGCACAGGTTTGCTTGGGCTTCGCATCCGGCCCGCAGGCGATGAGGAGGCACGTTGCGAGGGCGCTCACGGATCCGCGCTTCATCAGTGCCCCTGCGCATAGAGCAGCCTGAGAGCTCCCGCAAGCTGTAGGCCGGTCAGATTCCGTTCTCGCTGGATCGTCGCAAGGCGCTATTGTTCTCGATTAGCAGTGCCGTTGACTTAGCGGCTACTATCGAGCGGCGGACGCATGAGCTTCGACCGGATCAGGCATCGTCTCAATCAAGGGCGCCCATTGGTGCTCGACGCCGATAGCGGCGCGTCGTTTCGCGCGCGCGGGGTGGAGCTGGACGTTCCCGGTACGCTCGGCATGTTGCTGCGAGAGCAACCGAGCGAGGTCCTTTCGCACCACTTGGCGGAAGTCGCCAGTCGCGTCGATGTTCTTTCAGCGCTCACTGTGGACACAACCCCGCGCGCTCTCGCTGAGGTCGGGATGCAGCACCGTTCGGCGCAGCTCACCGGGCGCGCACTCGACCTCGCGCTCGAAGCGGCGAGCGATGCGGCCAAGCCGATCGCGGTCGCCGGGGTGCTCGGTTCGGACATGGTCGGGCCGATTGCGGCAGACCGCATGCACGAGGAACTGACCGAGCACGCCGCACGGCTGCGCATCTCGGGGTCGGAGCTAATCATTGCTCGCGGGCAGGGTTCGCGCCTCAGTTTGATGGCGGCAGTTGGGGCGGCGGCGGAGCTCGACCTGCCGACCTGGGCAGTGCTCGAATGTTCGCGTGGCACGGAGCTCGAGAGTTCCTCTCTTTTCGACGTGCTCGAGGCGCTCCGAGATGCGGGCGCCACGGCCGTGCTGCTCGAGGTGCCGTCCGTGCAAGTTGGCCTGACTGAACTCGAACGTGCGCGTCCGGCTCTCGACGCGTTGGGGCTGATTGCCGGCGTGCTTTTGGCCGCGAGCGATGAGTCTGTGCGCGGCTTTGCGGACCCGACCAGTGAGCCGGCGCAATGGGCAGAACACGCGCTCGATCTCTCACTCGCCGGCGCGCGGGTGTTGGGGGGCGGCGCGGGAACGACGGAATCGCACACGAGGGCCCTGGCGTTAGCGCTAGGCTCGCTCCATCCTTCCGTCCCAACCACGCGCTCGGACACCGAACTCGATCGCGGTCCGCGGGGTTGGTAGGCCACGCCACCGCCCCTATGGCTCAAGAAACCTCCGAAAATAGTGCTCTTCTGAGCGGTCTCGACGATCTGATCTTACCGTTCCGAGCGGCCGAGAAACCAGCGTCAGCATTCTTGCTCGGGACCGAAGCCGAGAAGTTCGGTGTTCACGCGGAAACTGGGGCACCGCTCGCTTACGAGGGCGAACATGGTGTGGTCCGCGTGCTCGAGGCGCTCACGGCGTACGGTTGGACAGCGGAGCCCGAGACGCCCGGGGGGCCGCTGATCGCCCTTCGGCGCGGAGCGGCTTCGATCACGTTGGAGCCTGGCGCCCAGCTCGAGCTCAGCGGCGCCGCGCTTCCCGATGTGCATCAAGTGCAGGCGGAGTTTGAGCTGCACTTTCGCGAGCTCGAGCAGATCTCCGCGCAGATGCAGCTTGCCTGGCTCGGCGTCGGCTTTCAGCCGCTCGCGCGTCAGTCCGATTTGGCCTGGGTGCCGAAGCAGCGCTACGCGATCATGCGCGAGTATTTGCCGCCGCTCGGTTCGGGCGCGCTCGACATGATGCGTCGTACGGCGACCGTTCAGGTCAATCTCGACTATTCGAGTGAGGATGACGCCATGCGCAAGTTGCGCGTGGGCCTGTTGCTGTCACCCCTCTTGAACGCGTTGTTCGCGAATTCGCCGTTCTTGGAAGGCCGCCCGAGCGGTCTGAAGAGTCAACGGGGTAACGTGTGGTTGCACATGGACCCGTCGCGCTCAGGCCTAGTGCGGCGCGTGCTGAGTAAGAAGCACGCGCGCTATCGCGACTACGCGGAGTGGGCGCTCGACGCCGGCATGTTCCTCATCAAGCGTCAGGGCCGAGCGCTCGGCAACACCGGCCAGACGTTTCGCGACTTCATGACCAACGGCTTCCAGGGGGAGCGCGCCACGCACGCCGATTGGAAGCTCCACCTCAACACGCTGTTTCCGGAAGTGCGGTTGAAGAATACGCTCGAGCTTCGAGCCTGCGACTCGTTGCCGGTGGCGCTCACTCCCGCGGTCACAGCGCTCGCTGCCGGCGTTTTTTACGACGAGCGTGCGCTCGCCGAGGCGGAGACCTTGGCTGAGACGCTCGGCGCCGAGAGCGTCGATCGCGCGCGCCATGATCTCGTGACTCACGCGCTTGGCGCGTCGATAGGCGGCATCCCCGCGCGCGCCTTGGGCGAGCGTTTACTGGAAATCGCGCGCGGCGGGCTCGAGCGGCGTGCGCGCCTCAGCGCGGCCGGGCAGAGCGAGGCGGTTTATCTCGAACCGTTGATGGCGCTGACGCGCGAGGGAAAATCGCCGGCGGACCGGCTGTTGCAAGGCCTCGCTTCCGACGTCGTCCTGACGCCGCAGGAGCTCATCGCGCGAACGCGAATCGACGTCTGAGCGCCAGCGCTGCTCGACGCCTCGGCGTCAGGCGGCCTGGGCGAGATGGATCTTTTCGGTTTGCCCGGCTCGATAGAAGCGGCGAAGCTTTGTGCGAAGGGCGCTTCCGGAGCCCGGATCGAGGCGGCGCACGTAGCGTGCGGCAAGCGCATTTGCCAGGCGATAGCGCTCGCCGTCCTCACTTTCGGGGCCGTGGATGAAGCGAACGCCGTCGAACAGCTTCTCGCAAAGCGCGTCGCGTTGCGGGCGAGCGAGCGGAGCGCCCTCGATCGCCAAGAGCACGAACTTGTCGACCTCCGCCTGGAGTTCGAGCTCGAGCTTGGTGCTCGGCAGCCCCATGCGCACGCGCTCGGCCAAGTACACGAAGTGGCTTACGCCTTCCAGCGCTTGCAGCAAACCATCCGGATCGATTTCGGCGGCGAGCGGCTCTAGCAAGCGCTTGGGCATCAACAGCGCGAGCTCCACGTCTTCGCCTTGCTCGCGCACCAGCAAGGTTTCACGTGCATGCTCGTCGTCCAGCTCGCGCACGAATTCGACGACATCAGCGCTGGCGTCGAGCGCGTAGAAACACTCGAGGCGCCGTTGGATGCGGCGCAACAACGCGCCGCGGCCGAGCGCTCCGGGCTTCGTCAGTGAACGCCTCCGCGGCCGCGAGTAGGCGCCACGCCGCGCTCGACGAGCACCGAGGCGAGCTGAGTCGAGCCGCTGCGCAGCCAACGCTCGTAGAGCCGTAAAACACCGGTATCCGTGCTGCGCGCCGAGTTTGCGAACAGCCCATCTGCGAGCGTCGAGAGCACCTGCGCGAAGCGCGCAAACTTGTCAGCCAGCTCTTCGAAGAGTTCGGGGGGGCGCGGGGCGTCTTCGCGCGGCGTGACGCCATTGCGGCGCAGCATGTCCGCAGCGCTGCCATACGCGCGTGCACCGAGCGTGCTCGCGTAGGAGAGCTCGACCCCGTGGGTTTCCAAGTGGTCGAGGAAGAACCCGCTCGTGTAGAGCACGCTGTCACCCAGGCAGCGCAAGCGCTGAAAACGCTCATGCCCTTCGGCGTTCAGCGCCTCGGCGAGCAGTACCGGCAGGGGGCGTTCGAGCGTCTCGGTGGCAAGTTCGGTGGGGTGCGCGAAGTCTGCCAGAAGCGCGACGAGGTAGTGCTCGGTCGGCGCCGTCGCTTCGACCCGCTGCTCCTGCAAAGCCAGGGAAAGCGCGTCGTGAAAGAAACCGCGCAGGTCCGCGGCTAGCTCGAGTTTCTGATCCTCGCGGGTCACGTCGACAGTCAATGCAAACCTCCGGCCAGGGCTGCGGCGAGCCAGAATGGGCCGGCCGGGCGGTCGCCAATGATCCCGCCCGTCAGGCCCGTGGGAGTGAAGCCACTCGGGGAGCCCTCGGCGCGCTGCTCAGACCCGACCTGTGGGAAACAGGGGATTGTGCAGCGGGCTCGGGACCAAGCCGAGATTGTCACTCATTCAACTATACGGGGCGCAGCGCTCGCGGCCCTGGGCATCCGCGCAGGGGACGCTGATTTTCCTTAGCAATCTCAGCGAGAGGCTGCCAAAGCGGTATCCTGAACGCTTAGGCAGCCTTTGGGAAACAGTGTCGAAAAACAATCACTGTCGACGCCGGTCCCTTGACAGAGTGAGCACGGTGCCTAAGTTCCTGGCGCTCGTTAGCACTCGCTCGAGGTGAGTGCTAAAAGGCCAGTCCTCGTGTGATTTCGAGGGGTTAGTTTTATGCCAAGTGCCGGCTTGGCGCCGCCTACGCGGCCCCACCCGGTGCCGAGACGCTGAGCCTTCGGGCTCGAAGACAGGAGCAACTCATGAAGATCCGACCGTTGCAAGATCGCGTGATCGTCAAGCGCGTCAAAGAAGAAGAGAAGACCAAGGGCGGGATCATCATCCCGGATTCCGCCAAAGAGAAGCCGATCGAGGGCGAGGTTCTCGCAGTCGGTAACGGCAAGATCTTGGAGAACGGCAACGTTCGCAAGCTCGACATCAAAGAGGGCGACCGCGTGCTGTTCGGCAAGTACGCAGGCACCGAGGTCAAGGTGGAGGGTGAGGATCATCTCATCCTGCGTGAGGACGACATCCTCGGCGTGATCGAGAAGTGATTTAGAAGGACGTGATGCATGGCTGCCAAAGAAATTGTTTATCAGGAACGTGCCCGTAACCTCATTCTGAACGGCGTGAACGCGCTGGCCGACGCGGTGAAGGTCACCCTCGGGCCGCGTGGTCGCAACGTCGTCATCGAGAAGAGCTTCGGTTCTCCCACCGTCACCAAGGACGGCGTCACGGTGGCGAAGGAAATCGAGCTCGAGAACAAGTTCGAGAACATGGGCGCCCAGATGGTGCGTGAAGTCGCGTCGAAGACCAGCGACGTCGCCGGCGACGGCACCACCACGGCCACCGTGCTCGCGCAAGCGATCTTCCGCGAGGGCAGCAAGCTCGTCGCCGCGGGTCACAACCCGATGGAGATCAAGCGCGGCATCGACAAGGCCGTCGAGACGCTCGTCGGTGAGCTGAAGAAGCTCGCCAAGTCGACCAAGGATCCGAACGAGATCGCCCAGGTCGGCACCGTCAGCGCGAACGGCGACGCCACCATCGGCAAGCTGCTCAGCGAGGCGATGGAGAAGGTCGGCAAGGAAGGCGTCATCACCGTCGAAGAGGCAAAGAGCGCGGAGACCACGCTCGATGTCGTCGAAGGTATGCAGTTCGACCGCGGCTACCTCTCGCCGTACTTCGTAACGGACCCCGAGCGCATGGAAGTGTCGCTCGAGGATTGTTACATCCTGCTGAGCGAGAAGAAGATCTCGAACATGAAGGATCTTCTCCCGGTGCTCGAGGCGATTGCGCGGCAGCAGAAGCCGCTCTTGATCATCGCCGAGGACATCGAGGGTGAAGCCCTCGCGACGCTCGTCGTCAACAAGCTCCGTGGCACGCTCGCTTGCGCAGCCGTCAAGGCTCCGGGCTTCGGCGATCGCCGCAAGGAGATGTTGAAGGACATCGCGATCCTCACTGGCGGTCAGGTCATCGCGGAAGAACTCGGGCTCAAGCTCGAGAACGTCACGATCACGGACCTCGGCCAAGCCAAGCGCATCAAGATCGACAAGGACAACGCGACGATCGTCGACGGCGCCGGCAAGAAGGACAAGATCAAGGGTCGCCAGCAGGAGATCCGCGGTCAGATCGAAGCCACCACCAGCGATTACGACCGCGAGAAGCTCCAGGAGCGCCTCGCCAAGCTCGTTGGCGGCGTGGCCGTGATCAAGGTCGGCGCTGCGACCGAGACCGAGATGAAGGAAAAGAAGGCGCGCGTGGAAGACGCGCTCCACGCCACCCGCGCTGCCGTCGAAGAAGGCATCGTCCCCGGTGGCGGCGTCGCTCTGATCCGCGCGCAGAAGGCGCTCGCGGGCCTCAAGGTGACCGACGAGCAGATGTTCGGCATCAAGATCATCTCGCGCGCCATCGAGGAACCGCTCCGCCAGATCGTGGCGAACGCGGGCGAAGAGGGCTCCATCATCGTGCAGAAGGTGAAGGACGGCACCGGCAACTTCGGCTTCAACGCGGCCACCGGCCAGTACTCGGACCTCGTCGCCGAAGGCGTCATCGATCCGGTCAAGGTCGTGCGTTCCGCGCTGCAGAACGCTGCCAGCGTCGCGGGCCTCATGCTCACGACCGAGGCGCTTGTCGCTGACAAGCCCAAGGAGAAGGAAGCACCGGCACCGGGCGGTCACGCCCACGGGCCCGGCGGCGACTTCTGAGTCCAAAGCTCCGCGAGCGTTCGCGGAGTGAAGAGCGCGCGGTCAGATCAGTGGATCTGGCCGCGCGTTCGCAATTTGGGGGTCCACTGCACGGGGATCCGCGTGGCGGGCAGCGCGCTAACCCTGGCTCGAGGGCGGCGGCTCCGAGTCGAGCCCGGTAGATGGCAGCTCGATGCTAAAGCGAGTGCCCCCTGCTGGGAGCGACGAGAACGCGATGCGGCCACCGACGCCCTCGATGGTCGAGCGAGCCAAATAGAGGCCGAGACCCTTGCCGACGCCGAGCGGCTTGGTGGTGACGAAGGGCCGAAATAGCTCGGCTCTTACGGGCTCAGGGATCCCGCAGCCCGAATCTTCGATTTCGATGTGTACCGGGGAGCGCCCGTGGACCCGGAGCGTCACTTTGCGCTCACGGCTGCCCGCGTCGAGCGCCTGCAGCGCGTTCGAGAGCAGCTGGCCGAGCGCCAGGCGCAGGCGTCGCTCGCCGGCGATGATCAGCGGCACGTCGGCGTACTCTCGGATGATCTCGACCCCGTCGGCCATGTCCGCGGCAAGCTCGGCCAGGGCTGTATCCAAAATCACCCGAACATCGAGGAGCTCTCTCTGCGGGTACTCGAGGCCTGTCAGCACATTGAGTTGCTGCAGTGTCGCCTCGATGCGCTCGGTTCCGGCGAGCGCGTCGACCAGCGCGGACGAGAGCGTCGACAGAGCGTTCCAGCGCGTCGGATCCTGCGGCTTTTGAACGCTCGGCAAGGCGGCGGCGAGCCACTCGAGATTGGTCGTCACCGAGGCGAGTGGGTTGTTGATTTCGTGGACCAGCCCCGCAGCGAGCAGGACCGCGCCGGATAAGCGTTGCTCATCGGCCGGCTCGGCGCGCAGCACGCACAGCCAGTGCAGAGCGCTGCTGTTGGTACTCGCGATTGGCGACAGCGCGACGCGGAATGGCCGGCCCACGAGCGCGCGGGCCTCGGCCCTTCTGCCCTCCGTGAGAGCTTCGCAGAAGCCTGCGTCCGCTTCGAGCTGGCCGATGAGTGCTGTCAGGCTTTGCCCTACGAGATCCTCGCTGGCGCGACCGAGAGCGTTCGCGAACGCGCGATTCGCCGAGCAAAGGCGCAACTCTCGGCCTTCCGGCGCTTCGTCGAACAGCGCGATTCCTTCCTCGAGCCCGTCGAGGCCGCGTGCGAGCACGGCGAGGTGCTCCGCGCTGCAATCAGCGAAGCTGCCGCTCTGTTCTGGGGATCTAGGAGTAGTCGGAGGATCTGAAGAACGGATCGACAAAGGAGCCACACGCCCGCCCCCACGGCCGCACTATACGCGGCTTTGCTTCGCCCTGATCGGGGAAACTCAGTGTGTCGCCCTTTACGAAAACCCGTTCGGCGCACGGCTGAAGCAGCCAGACCCGCGCGTGCGATTCGCAAAATTCCGCTTATCCTCGCTAGTTGCCGCGCTACGCGACGAATACCGCCAGTGTGGCCACGACAGGCTTAGCGTGAGCTCGGGCCGCGCGCAGCCGGTTCGCTGACGGGCGCGGTGAGAGCGAGGAGCTCTCGTGCGACTTCCGGTTGAGTGAGAGGATCGCGCGCGGCGCGATCGATGAAAGTGCGGCCGTCGGCGCCACCAACACGCAGCACGGCGTTGGCAACGGCCACCACGGCTTCGACCAGGGCGGGCTCGTCGGCGGTCGCGCGATAGAGAGCGAAGAATGTGCGAAGACCCGGCAATTCTGCGGGGCCCGCCAGCGTCTTCAGCGCCACGGCCGCGCGGGCGACGTCGACAGAATCGGTGGAGGGATCGTTCAAATGGCGGGTGAGCAGCGGAGCGGCGCGCCGCTCGCCCATCGCGGCCAAGGCGTCTGAGAGCGGACCGACCGGCGGCGGCAACAACTCGCCCGACAGGAAGTCGTAGCGCTTCTCCAGCGCGGCCAACATCAGGTCAGCGCCGGAGCGACGCTGCGCCAGCAAATCGCGTGCGCGCGTGCGGACGTCCGGCGGGATGCGCGAGCTCGTGGTCAGTGAAATGAGGGTCTTCGTAACAGCCGGATCGGGGAGCCGTCCGAGCTCGCTCACCAGGAAAGCCTGCGAGGCGGCCATTTCGGGGTCCAGGTCTTGAAGCGCCTGGTCGAGTTGCGCGGAGAGCGGCCCCAAGTCGCTCCCTGGCGGCAGCTTCATGCGGCTGGCCTCCACCACGCAGGCGCGCAGCGGCGCGCCGAGATCGACCCCCCCCGCCGGTCCACCTTTCTCACCGAAGAAATGCGCCTTGCCGTCCGCGGCGCAGAGCACGAAGCCGGAGCCCGCAGGGTTGCCGCCCAGAATCGGGCTCGGCATCGCGCGTACCCAGCCGAGTTCGCCGTTCTGGGCGCTAAAACCCATCACGGTACGGAAATAGGTACCCACGAAGCGGTCGGACGCAAAGTGTGTTTGCGAGCCGTTCCAGGCCGGAGCCGCGTAGATGCGGACCTGCGCGTGTGCGCCGGAGTCGATGACGGGGAGCTCAGTGCCGGTACCGAGCCAGCGCGGGCGCCCAGGCAACACGCGCTCGGGCAGCGTGGTGCGGATGCCCTGGTTGGTCGAGGCGTAGCGTACGCTCTCGTCGAAGTGGAGCATCGACTTCTCACCGAAGAACAGCTCGCCGCCCACGGTCATCGCGTAGCTCACGAGCTCGCGCGTCAGCAGGCGGCCCTGCTCGTCGCCGCTTCGCATGTCGATCGCGCTCACGTACTGGCCTGCCCAGGGCACGAAGGCAATGCCGCCGCGCGCCGCGGGTCGACCGAGCCCGAGCTTCGTTTCGATGCGTTGCTGGACACTGCCGTCATGGCTGACCGTCAACAGCAAGCTCTTGGTTCGGTCGCTAGTGCCGAGCGTGGCCACGGTCGTGGTGCCGTCGTCACCCGCGCCCCGCAGCCAAAAGGCGCCCACATCCACGCTCCAGCGTGGGGTGCCGGTCTTCGCGTCGAGCGCGTTCAGCTTACCGCGTGAGGAATAGAGCACGAACTCGCCCGCGATCGCGGGCAGCGTGTCAGGGACCGCGGGCTGCACCCAGCGCGCGCCGCCTTCGAGCGGAGCGCCTATCAGCGAGGTTTCGGTGACGCCGACAGCGACGTTGGCGCTGGGCGGCGCTGGCGCCGTGCGAAGTGAGCGCTCTACCTCGCCGATCGAATGTCCGCCGTCATTCAGCCAGTCCGTCGTGAAGACCGAAGGCAACTTGGTCGTTTGGGCGCAGCTCGACAGGAGCACTAGCGCCGGAACACAAAGGCGTCTCATTTCGTGTCTCCCACGATCGGGCGAGCCTTGAGGGCCGCTTGCAGCGCTGCGCGGAGGGCGGGACTCTCATCCTTTTGCAGCCGCGCTAGCGTCGTCTGCAAGACGGCCGCTGCCGGTCTCGTCGCCAGGCGTCGCAGGCGGTCGATGTACTTCAGCTTGTTCGCATCGGGCAGCGCTGATGCGGGCCGCAGGAGCAGGGGAACGAAGGCCCCTTCGAGCACTTCGAACTTGAGCATGCCAACCAGCGCCATCAGGCGATCACACTGCTCGGGCGTGCACAAGAGCGCGATTGAAAGCGCGGCCTCGTGCGTATCGTGCGAGAGCACGTTGAACAGATCGTCGACCGCTTCTTTGGCGCCCAGCGTGCCGAGCCCCGTCGCAGCGATGCCACGAACGCCGGGATCGGGACCCGCGAGCGCGCGGCGCAGCGCGGCCACTGCCGCCGGCCCGCCCGTTTGAGCGAGCGCCTGCGCAGCGGCGCGTCGAATCTCTGGTTTGCGGTGCGCGACGTAGGGAGCAACGGCGTCGCTCGACGCGGGCACCGCGAGCTTACCCTCCGCCTCCAACGCAGCCACCAGGACGCCCGCACTCGCGCCTCGCGCCAGCAGGGCGTCGATCAGTGACGCGGCGGGCGCCGCGCCGTGCCCCAGCGCTCCGATTTCGGAAAGCGTAGTGTCGAGCTCGGCCTCGCTGCCGGTCTCGAGTGTTCGCCGCCAGCGCTCGAGCTCGAGCTTGGGTGGCTTTTCAGCCTTGGCTTGGGCCTTGGGAGCCTTGGGGGCAGCCTCGGCGCGCGGCACTGCGGCAGCGCTGACGAGAGCAAGCACGGAGACGACACGGAGCAGCGTGCGATGCATCGATGGCATTCTCGGGGCTCGAGGCGACCCATAACAGCATGGGCGCGCGAGAAACCTCGATGTACTCTCGCTCGGCCGGGCCTGCAAGATGCCGGTTCGCACCCCACCATGATCCCTTCCCTCCCCGTGATTCGCCTCGAGGTCGTCGCCGACGAGAGTCCGACTTGTCCGCCAGGCTTCTTGAGGCTGGTTCGTCGACGGCTCATCGCCCACTACGCGGACGGCTCCCAGAGCGCGCCCTTCGTTTACGACGAGGTGGACCGCGTGGCCATCGACGCGGTCGTGATTGCGGCTCACTACGTTGGTTCTGACGGCGCCGACTGGGTCTACCTGCGCTCGGCCGTGCGCCCACCGCTCGTGATGAGGGATCGCGGGCGTTCCCCTTTGCCGGAGCTCGACCCGACCACCAGCATCTGGGAGCTGCCGGCGGGGCTCATCGAACGGGGCGAGCAGACGCTTGCCGGCGTGCGTGCGTGCGCCGCGCGTGAGCTCGAAGAGGAGCTTGGCTTCGTCGCGCGACCCGAGCAACTCGCAGACCTCGGCCCCAGCGTGTTTCCTGTTCCGGCAGTGCTCGCAGAGCGACACTTCTTCTTTTCCGTCGAAGTCGAGCCGGGGGCGCGGCGCGAGCCATCGCTCGACGGATCGGCGCTCGAACACGGCGGCGCGGTCACCAGCCTTCCACTGGCCGAGGCGTTGGCCATGTGCCGGCGTGGCGAGATCGTCGATTCGAAGACTGAGCTTGGCCTGCGTCGCTTGGTCGATGCGATCTCGGAAGTGAGAAACGCGCGATGAAGCCGCGTGTGATCGTGGTCGCCAAGCGCACGGCCTACACGCGCTTCGTGGTCGATGAGCGCGACCCGCGCGCGAAACAGCTGCTGCGCAGGCGCGACCCCACGGTGGCGCACTGGGCGGACGCCCATCAAGAGCATCAACGCTCGCTCGACACGGTGCGCCAGGTGCTCGATCGGGCGGGCGTCCAGGCGCTGTGGATTTGGCGCAAACAAGCCATTTTCGACGCGTCGGACGCGGATTTGGTGATCGCCCTCGGTGGCGACGGCACGTTGCTCGCCGCCTCGCACAGCGTGGACTCGGCGGCGATCTTGGGGGTGAACAGCGCACCACGCTACAGCGTCGGTTTCTTCTGCGCTGCTCGCCGCCAAAACTTCCAGAAGCTGTTCACGCAGGCGCTCGAGGGGCGCTTGGGCAGCGTGAAGCTGACGCGCATGAAGGTGACGCTGAACGGCCGCCTCAGCTCGTCGCGGGTGCTCAACGAGGCCCTCTACGCTCACTCGTCGCCAGCGGCGACATCGCGCTACATCTTGTCGACCGGCGGCATCCGCGAGGAGCAGCGTACGAGCGGCTTTTGGATTGGTCCTGCGGCGGGCTCGACCGCGGCCTTGCGCTCGGCGGGCGGGAAAGTGCTACCGCTCGGATCGCGTCGCCTGCAACTCGTAGTGCGCGAGCCGTACGAGCCTCACGGAGAGCGCTACCGGCTCTTGAAGCGCGTGATTCCACCCGCCGAATCCGTGCTCGTTCAGAGCAAGATGGACGACGCAATGCTTTGGCTCGACGGACCGAACCGGGAGATCCCAGTGCGGCTCGGGGACGAAGTCGAGTTCTCGGTCTCCGACGAGCCGCTGCGGGTGTTGGGCTTGAGCTCGAAGCGCTGATTCGTGTCAACGCTTCGAGTAGGAATCGCTCAGGGGGCGCTCGCGGCCGCCACGGGTTGGATGATGCGATCGGACTCACCGCGCGCGTAAGCTTCGAAGAGCTTGCCCCAGCTCGTGCTGCGCTTCCAATCCTCGAACACCTGTCGGTCCTTGCGAGGCCAGCGATAGTAGTCGTGATACGCCTCGCTGCCGAAGATGAACACGTTCACGAGGGGCGTGTGGAAGAACAATTTCTGAACGCTCTTCAGCGGGCCGAACCAGAGCATGTCGCCCACCTTGCTGGCGGCGTTGTCGCCCACGTGAAAGCCCCAGCTCTCGTTCGAGATGTCGTCGCCGACGATCTCGATGTCGCGAGGGTCGCCGACGCCGAGCCTATCCTCGTGCGCCACGTTGATGTACTCGAGGCTCATCGGATCGAACCCCATCATTTTGGCCGCGACGGCGTCGATCGCGACCTGGTCGGAGCTCGCCAACATGTAGTCCTTGATCACCGGGAACATCGTGCGCGGCCCCGGGCCATTGCCAGCGGTCGTGCCGTCCATGATCGCGAACAAGCCCGCGTGGATCTCCTTCTGGATCGCGAGCAGATCCACCAGCGTGCGGTGGATCCAGGAGTGCGTGTAGTGGCGCTTGGTGTTGAGCAGCCCCCCAAACGCGTTCTTCATGGCGCCGGTGGTCGTCGTGTAGATGTGGCACTTGACCGTGGGCAGATGGACGATGTTCTTGCCGAAGAAGTAGTCCGGAATCGTGATGCCTTCCGGGAACACATTCTGCAGCACGTGCATGCGTGCCTTGGGCCGGTAGTCGACCCATTTCATGTCCTCGTCGCGGAAATTGAAGAGGACGGGAATGTCGTAGCGCTTGAAGAGCGGCTTGTAGTGGTTGAGATCTTCGCCCTTGAAGGCGTCGGTCACGACCGTCTTATTTTGCACGCAAGTGACGTCTTTGTAGCCCGAGTTCTTGAGGGCGAGGATCGTCCCTTCCAATTGCCAAGGCGTCGTGTTCGCACCCGGGAACGGGTAGTGCCAGGAGATGTTGTCCTTGAGGATGGTCGTAGCGTTTTTGTCCAGTGCCCCGGACATGCCAGCGAGGTCACACAGGCGTCGAACGTCCTCGAGGATGGTTTCCGGTTTGACCTTGAGAACCGCGACTTTGGACTTGGCCATCACTTGCTCGCTTCTTGGTAAATTCGAGCCCGCGACTGTCGACTCGTGTCGGCCGCGGAGCACAAAACGGGCTTAGTGGTAGCCGCCGCACCGCGTTAACGCAAGCATCCTGTGGTGCTCGCGCGGGCGCGCAGAAAAGCTAGGAAAGAACTGGCTGGGCGCGGCTCCGGGAAGCCCCGGCCGCGCCCAGCTCTTGGCTCGGCTTTACGGTGCGGGCTCGGAACGCGCCGCTTCTTCGGCGGGCATGCCAAATTCGCGCAGGCGCTTGAGGAACGTCGGATAAGAGACGCCGAGCGCTTGCGCTGCAATCAGTCGCCGCCCAGACATGTGCTCCAGGACGCGAGCCACGTAGGCGCGCTCCACCGATTCCAAGCTCGGGGGAGTGCCGTCGTTGGCAAGATCCATCGTGAAGAAGCCGGGCGGGCGAGTGGGGGCGAGCCGCGGTTGGCCGAGCACGATCGCGCTCTCCTCGAGAATCGGACCGGGGCTCAGGATCACCGCGCGCTCGATGATGTTGCGCAGTTCGCGGACGTTGCCGGGAAAGTCGTAGCGGCCCAGGGCTGAAAGCGCGGTGTCCGAAATCCCGGAGATTCGCTTCTTGACTCGTTTTCCGAAGAAGTCGACGAACGACTTGGCGAGTAGCGGAATGTCCTCGCGCCGTTCCGCCAGCGGGGGCACACGCACGACGTACACCGCCAGACGGTGATACAAATCCTCGCGGAAACGCCCCTCTTGGACCTCTTTGACGATGTCGCGGTTCGTGGCGACGGTGACCCTGAGCTCCACTTCGATCTCGCGTTGGCCGCCGAGACGCCGGAAGCGACCACTGTCGAGGAACTTGAGGAGCTTGGCCTGCGACGCTTCCGGGAGCTCTGTCACCTCGTCCAGGAACAGCGTGCCGCCGTTGGCGATTTCGATCAGACCGCGGCGCGCTGTTTTGGCGTCGGTGAAGGCGCCGCGCTCGTGTCCGAAGAGCTCGCTCTCGACGAGCTGGGCCGGCAGCGCCGCGCAGTTGACGTCGACGAACGGCGCGCCCTCATTGTCCGCGTAGGTCAGCCGATGCAGGAGCTCGGCTGCGAATTGTTTGCCTGCGCCGGAAGGTCCGAGGAGCAGGACCGGCGTTTGCGGACTGCGCCCGAGGCGTTCGAGTTCGGCGTGGACCTTGCGCAGTGCCAGGCTCTGCGGCTCCACATTGTGCGGCTTCTTGTGGGCGACGTTGGCGAGCGCTAGCCGCTCGCGGAGCCCGCGCGTCTCGATCACCTTGTGGATCTTGATCAGCAGATCCGGCACGTTGATTGGCTTCGTGAGGTAGTCGACGGCGCCGGCCTGAATCGCGGCGACGGCGCTGTCGATATCACCGTAGGCGGTGACCACGATCACGGGCATAGCGAACGTGCCGCTCGCGCTGAGCTCCTGCAATAGCGCGATGCCGTCTCCGTCCGGCATGCGGCGATCCAGAATCACCACATCAGGCGCGCTGCTGTCGAGCTCGTCTCGAGCCCGGCGCAGTGTGGCGGCGGTGCGAACCTCGAAGCCTTCGCCGGCCAATCCGGCCTCGGTAAGGATTCGAAAACTACGATCATCATCAACGATTAGAACAGTGGGCTTCATGGTGCCTCCGAAGGGAGGGTGAGGAGAAAGCTCGCGCCTTGAGTAGAAGGCTCGAGGACGAGATCACCGCCGTGCGCCCGGGCGATGCGGCGTGACAGTGCGAGTCCGAGCCCGGTACCGCTCGGCTTGGTGGTTTGGAACGGCTCGAACAAATGGGCGCGAAACGCTTCGGGGACGCCGGGGCCGTCGTCCGAAACACGAACCTTGGCCCCCGCCTCGTCCGCGTCGAGTTCAACGCGGACGGAGCTGGGCTCTCCCGACGACTTCGAGGCGAGAACGTCAAGGGCGTTACCTATCAGGTTCCCGAGCACCACTCGCAGCAGGCTAGGATCGACACGCGTCCAGACTGGAGCGCGTTCGACGCGCACGTCGATCTGACAACCAACTTCCGACGCCAAATCCAACGACAGCTCGGTGAGCTTCGGCACCGTGTCCGCGAGATCGAGTCGCACCGGATGTGGCACGATGCCCTTCGAAAACAGCATCAATTCCCCAGTAAATTCCGAGAGGCGCTGCATCTCGTCGCGCAGTTGGCGGACGATGCGCCCCTCGCGACTATTCTGCCCGCCACGGTCACCCTGCAGCAGTAAGTCGAGTCCGACGCCCAGACCGTTCAGCGCATTTCTGACCTCGTGCGCGATCAGATTCGAGGCGTCTGCCAAGATCTGTAGGCGCTCTCGCTCCACCGTTTCCTGCTCGCTCTGACGGAAAACGCGCAGGGCGCGGCGCAGCACGAGCACCAACATCCAAAGCGGTGGCAGCGCGAGCAAGAGCCCGATGCCCATGCGCACGTAGAGCCGCTCACGCGTCTT
>JAEUAF010000658.1 GCA_019695485.1 Sorangium sp. | reverse complement strand
CCGCCGGACGCGAAAGTGATCTGGCACGGAGTGAAACAGCCCGGGCCACCGTACAGGTTCAACTTGGCGGCGGGCGAGCGCATCTCTCTCGAGGTGGCGCGCCAAGGCTTCGTCACCCGTCGCGTCGTGCTCGACGGGCGAGAGCCGCACGTCGCGGTGGGGCTGTTTACGCCACAAGCGGCGCGTGCCGCTGCCGCGCGCGCAGCCGCCGCTGCGTCGACAGGGGGTGCTCCCGATCCGCTGGGCGAGTCGCCCCAAGGGCCGCGGCTCCGCGTGCGCAGTGGGTTGTAACCTTTAGCGGCCTCGTGACCCGTCCGTCGCGGGTCGGGGTACGTACTCGCAGGCCCGGCACGAGAACCGGTGCAAAGTCATGCAATGCTGCCCGCACCGAGCTCTACCCGAACCCTTGAAACCTTGCCCACAGCGGGAAATCACCGCGGTCCAGGTGCGAGAGGTGCGGCTTGCGGCTAGTCGCGCTGCCCAGCGCGTCAGCCTCCAAAGCGGGGGCCGGGCCCACCGACGCCGCGCTGGTGCCTGCCGCGCGGGCGGGGGAGCTCTGGGCTTCAGAGGCGCTGTTCCGGCGCCACGCGCGGATGGCGATCGGGCTTGCGTTTCGACTCTTGCCCCGCGATATCGACGCGGACGACGTGGTGCAGGACAGCTTCGTGTTCGCGCTGCAGCGCCTTTCGTCGCTGCAAAATCCGCAGGCCTTCGCGGCTTGGTTGGGCTCGATCGTCGTGCGTACCGTGGGCAAGCGCTTGCGGCGCCGGCGGCTGCTGACTCGGCTCGGCATGCGCTCAGCCGAACCGATCGATCTGAGCTCGGTGATCGCGCCCTCGGCGCCGGCCGAAGTTGCCGTTCAGCTCCGGCGCGTCTACGCGCTCGTCGAAACGCTGCCCGCGGAGGAACGCATCGCCCTCGTGTTGCGTCGCGTCGAGGGCCTCGAGTTACCGGAGATCGCCGCCCACATGGGCGTTTCGCTCTCGACCGTGAAGCGGCGACTCAGAGCCGCGGAGGTGCAACTTGAACGAGCCCGTGAGCGATAGGCCCGCGCGTCACGTTCAAGTGGACGTGTCCGAAGCGCGCCTGGCGCGGCTTTGGGGCGGCGTTGCCTCGCGCCTCGATACACCGAAGCGGGCGTTTCGGTGGGCGTGGCTAGCCTCGGCGGCGGTGCTCGCGGTGCTGCTGGTGGTCGTGGTGCGCGCTCGCTATGCGGGCGCTCCTGCCGAGGCGTCGGCATGGGAAGGCGCGAGCTTGGAGACCGCCGCAGACAGGCTTGCCGTGAGCCTGAGCGACGGTTCGAAACTTGGACTCGATCCCAATTCGCGAGTGACGGTGAGTGATCGCACGGCGCAATCGGTGCGACTGGTGTTGGAGCGGGGTGGCATCGAGTGCGATGTGACACATCGGCCGGGCCGCTCGTTCGTCGTGCTGGCGAATGGGGTCGAGGTGCACGTCGTCGGGACTCACTTTGCGGTCGTGACGGAGCGCTCGCAGCAGCGCGTGCGCGTAGAGGTGCGTGTTCAGCGCGGGGCGGTGAACGTGCTCAGCGCGGGCAAGCCCGCAGAGGTCACCCGCGTCGAGGCCGGGCACAGCTGGTCCCAGGTTACGAGCACCGCTGCGCTCGCTGCGAGTGACAACGCAGCGTCCGCCGACGCCGCCGCACTCGCAGTGAACAGCGCATCACCAAATGCGGCCTCGGATCTCCCCGCACCGCTGGCAAGTCTGGCGCCGGGACCCGCGGCGAGCGAGCCGGGTGCGGTCCCGCCAAAGGGGGCGACTCGGCGTGGCTCTGGCGCCGATCTTCGCGCGCGCGATGCACTGCCCTCGGAGAGCGCGGCTCCCGCGAGCGATGCGAAGACGCTGTTCGAACAGGCGAGCAGTTCGTGGCGCGAAGGTCGAATCACCCAAGCGGCCGAAGCGTACCAAGCTCTGTTGACGGCATATCCGCGGGACGCGCGCGCAGGGCTCGCGGCGTTCGAACTCGGGCGCTTGCGCATGGACCGACTGGGGGATCTGCCGGGGGCCGTGCGCGCGTTGGAGCGCGCGGTCGCCTCGGGCGCTGGATTTCGGGAAGACGCGCTGGCGCGCTTGGTGAAAGCCTACGCCGGAGTCGGAAACGTGCCGGCCTGTCGGCGAACGCGCGAGCAATACCTGCGCGAATATGCAAATGGCGTGCATCGTCTCGCGGTGACTCAGGCCTGCGGCGCGAATTAGTTCGGCGAGCTGAACCGCCGCGGCGGGCTCGGGGCTCGTACTCGGTTGCATGGTTGCCTCCCTCTTGAGACGCGCGCGAAATCCGCTCGGTCGAAGTCTGGGGTTGGGTTTGGTGCTGACCGCGGCTGGCTGCACCGCTCAGATCCAAGGCGAAGCGAGCGGCGCGGGAGCTGGCGGATCGTCTAGCGCGAGCGCAGAAGGCAGCGTGAGCGGCCACGCGGGGACCTCGCTGGGACCTGTCGCTGGCGCAAACTCCGGCGCGGGAAGCACGGCGGCGTCGAGCTCGGCCGGCGGGAGTGGCAGCGCGAGCGCGGGCGCCGGGGGTAGCGGATCTTCCGGTTCCGGGAGCGTGGCGCCACCGTCCACGGCGTTCGCCTGCGATCCCACGGCGAAGCCAGCGCCCGCCGTGTTGCGCCGTCTCACGATGACGCAGTATCGGAACACGCTGAGCGACCTGTTCACGTTCGCGCTCGGCAGCTCCAGCGCTGGCGCGGCGCTCGTCTCGGAGCTCGCTGCGTCGCTCGGCGGCCTGCCCGAAGATCGCCGCGAACCGGTGCCGACGGATCTCCACGGCAGCTACCGGCGCCTCGATCAAAGCTTGCAGCAGATCCACGTCGACGCAAGCTACGACGTTGCCGTTGCCGCTGGGCTCGCGCTCACCACCAGTGCGCGCCTCGGTAAAGTGGTCGGAAGCTGTGCCAGCGACAGCGACGCCTCGAACGATGCGAGCTGTCTGGACGCATTCATTCGTCGCTTCGGCTCTCGGGCACTTCGGCATCCACTTTCGGACGACGACATCACGTTCTACAAGTCCGCCTACGGCTCGAGCACCAAGGCTGACCCGGCTGCATACGCCGATCTGATCGGCTTGTTTCTGACCGCGCCCGAGGCCCTGTACTTCGTGGAGCACGGGGGCGCGACGGTCGCCGACCAAGCCGGCACCTACGAGCTCTCAGCTTACGAGCTTGCTTCGCGGCTCTCCTACCAGCTCTGGCAAACTGCGCCGGACGACACCCTGCTCGCGGCCGCCGCAGATAACAGCCTGCTCGACGCCGCGACCTATCAGCGCGAGGCGAAGCGCTTGCTCGCCGACGCGCGGGCCAGACCCACACTGGACGAGTTCTTCGAGGATTGGATGAAAGTCGAGGACCTGCCAGCTCTCGACGCCAAGAACGACGATCCGGTGTTCAAAGCCTTCGCCGGAGCGGACTTGCCGAGCCCGGCGCTGCGCCAGGCAATGATCGACGACGTCATCGGCTTCTTGGACTATCACACGTGGACTCAGCCCGCGCCGCTTGCGAGCTGGTTCGCGAGCGAGCTCTCCTTTGCAAAGGACGCGCGCTTGGCCGCCATCTACGGCGTCAAAGCTTGGGACGGCGCCGCACCGCCGCCCAGCCTGCCGGCGGGAGAGCGCCCAGGGTTGCTCACTCGCGCACTGTTCCTGTCGACGGGCACCGCCAACACGCGCCCGATCATGAAAGGGGTGTTCATCCGCAAGAACATCCTCTGCAGCGAGATCCCGCCGCCACCGCCGGGTGCCAACGCCAAGCCGCCCGTGCTCGGACCGGGCATGACCACGCGCGAAAGCGTCGCTGCCATCACCGAGATGCCTGGCACGGTGTGCAGCGGTTGCCACGGCACCCTGATCAACCCGCTCGGCTACGCCACCGAGAATTTCGACGGGATCGGCCGCTTCCGAACGGCGCAGCAGCTCTTCGATGACACCGGCAAGTCGCTCGGTAGCAAGGCGGTCGACGTGAGCGGCGTTCCCCAAGTGGTGCTCGGCGACACCACCGCCATCTCGAGCCCGCGCGAGCTCATGCAGCTCATCGCGACGAGCGGCGAAGTCGAAGCCTGCGTGGCACGCAACTACTTCCGCTTCAGCTATGGACGCTGGGAAGACCCGGCGAGCGACGGTTGCGCGCTGGAAGCGGCGCGCGCCGCCTTGGCGAACGGCGGGAGTATCACCGATTTGATGGCCGCCGCGCTGCTTTCACCCGAGTTTCGGCGGCGGACCTTCGAGTAGCGGAAGGAGAAGCATGGCAAAACGAGTCATCGATGTGACGAGGCGCCAGCTGCTGCTGGGGCTAGGCGGCGTGAGCTTGGCTCTGCCAGTGCTGCCCTCGCTGCTTACCAAGACGGCCTACGGCGCCGATCCGGTCTTCACGCGCGCGCCGCGGCTCTACTGGGTGACGACCGAGCACGGTGGGGCCTTCGAATCCAGCATGTTTCCTAGCGCGTCGCTGCTCACGGATAGCGCTTCTGTATTTTCCGATCATACCGCGCGTGCCGGCAAGCTCGTCGCGAAAAGCGACGCCACGAGCGCCGTGCTCTCGGACGTGCTGCGCGCGGCCGCGAGCACGTTGACGCCCGCGTTGATCGCCAAGATGAACGTGCTGTGGGGGCTCGATGTGCCGTTCTACATCGCACACAACACCGGGCTTCACCTCGGTAACTACGCGCGTAACGACGGGAACGGCAACGACGGCAAAGCCGTGCAAGCCTTCCCACGCCCGACCATCGACCAGATCATGGCCTGGTCCCCCTCGTTCTACGCCGATCTCTCCAGCATTCGCGAGCGTTGTCTGGTGATGTCCGGCCGGCCCGTGTCGTGGAACTACGCTGACCCCAGCGCGCCGTCCGACCAAATCGAGAACGTCCGCGGTAGCACGAGCTCGCTCGACCTGTTCAAGCGCATCTTCGTCGCGCCGAGCAGCAGTGGTGCGCCGGCGCCGCGCGCCCCGATCGTCGACCGCGTGCTCGCGAACTACCAGCGCCTGCGCAACGGCAACACGCGCTTGTCGGCTGCGGATCGGCAACGCCTCGATGACCACATCGCTCGCATCGCCGAGCTGGAGCGCAAGCTCACCGCGAGTACCACGACCTCCGCATCGTGCAGCAGCGTGGTCGCGCCGAGCGACGATGCCAACAAGCACCAGAAGAACGATCCAGCCGACGCGGCGCGCCAACTCGCGCTCTTCAACGAGGTCGCCGCGGTCGCGTTCATGTGTGGCACCAGTCGGATTGCCGTGCTCTGCTACGGCGACACCTCGCGCTTCGTTTCCTACGGCGGCGACTGGCATCAAGAAGTCGCGCACCAGTGGCAGCTCGCGGATGCTCAGGCTCTGCTGGTACAGTCGTATCAGCGCTTCTTCGAGGGCGTGTTTCTCGATATGGCCAAACGCCTCGATGTCGAAGAAGCGCCCGGCGTCACCTATCTCGACAATTCTTTGTTGGCGTGGACGCAAGAGAGCGGGATGGAAACGCATGGGTCGGTGTCGGTCCCGGTCGTGACCTTCGGCAGCGCGGCAGGGGCGCTCAAGACCGGCTTGCTCTGCGACTATCGGCGCACCACCAGCACGAGCTCCCAATACGATCCGGGGGCAGGCGGTAAGCAAACGCTCGGCCTTCTCTACAATCAGTGGCTTGCCACGGTGCTGCAGGCAATGGGCGTACCGCCCGCCGAGTTCGAACGCTGGGGGCACAAGGGCTACGGCGTCCCTTACATCACCAAAGATTCGTGGACGCCACCGTTTGCGAAGCACTACGGCGACACGTCCTCCCGCTATTTCCAGATGGCGAGCGACTATCTGCCGTTCCTGAAAGCCTGAGCAAAGCGCGCACAGGGCTCGAGCTCAGGGCACCTCGAGCAGAACGGCGCTGCGATCGACGCTGGCGGGTTGGCCGAGCTGTCGCGCCGAGTTCTGGCCCACGCACCACACCGAATCGTTGCTCTTGCGCGCGCACGTGAAGAAACGTCCCGCGCGCACCTCGACCCAGTCCGTGCTCGTGTCGAGCCGTTGCATGTTGGGCAGGGCGTCGGCAAACTGCATCGAACCGAGTTGTCCTTCGGTATTGCGCCCAGCACACCAGACTTCGCCCGTCGCGCGTAACCCGCAGGTGTGAAATGTGTTCGTGCTGAGCGCTGTCCAGTCGCTGTAGTTCGGAACCCGCGTGGGTGTGGCGCGCAGGGCGACGTCGCCGACCGCCAGCACCCCGCTCTCGAGGTGACCCCAGCAGTAAAGGCTATCGTCGCGCTTCCTCGCACACGTGCTGCCCTGCGCGCAGCCGACTTCGACCCAGTCCTCGTCCACGCCGACGCGCGTCGGCGTGCGGATTTGAGTGGGCGCGCCGCTGCCTTGGCCGAGCTGGCTATCGGTGTTTCGGCCCCAACAGTAGAGTGCACCCGCTGCGCGAATCCCACAGCTGTGGCCCTGACCCGCCGACACGAACACCCAATCGTGTGCGTCGCCCACCCGGACGGGTGCGGGCTGATCAGCCCCAGGGTAGGTGTCGCCTAGGCCGAGCTGCCCTTCCTCGTTTGCGCCCCAGCACAAGATGCTGGCATCGGCGAGCACCGCGCAGGTGTGTTCGAACTCGGTGCGCACGTCGACTGCGCGCGTGGGCAACACGACCCGCCGCGGGGTGGCGCTGTCGCTGAAATCGCCGCTGCCGAGCTGCCCCTTGTCGTTCTTGCCCCAGCACGAAATACTCCCGTCGGCGGCGAGTGCGCACGAATGGCGGTCTCCCGCTGCGGGCGCAACCCAGGTCGTGCCAGGGACTTGCTGCGGGCTTTGTTCGGTGCTGCCAGGGCCCACAGGCACGCCGAGCTGGCCGTCCGCATTTTCCCCCCAACACGAGAGGACTCCGCCTTTGATGCGGCAAGCGTGGGTATCGCCGGTCGCGAGTCGGGCCTCGCTCGTCTGCAGCACGACTGGGGGCTCGCTGGTGCCGGAAGCGCCGCCGGCTTCGCGCAACACTTCGCCGGAGCGCGTGCAGCCGCTGAGCAGCGCGAGCGTGACTGCCGAGCGCCAGACGTTCATCGCGTCAAAATCCCCAACGCGGCAGAGAGTTCGACTCCGTTCGCTCCGGTGGCGACCTTGGCGGCGTCTGTCGCTTCCACGCCGCGCAGCGCGTAGCCGGCTCCGAGGGCTGCCGTCAGCGCCACACTTCGTCCGAGAGAAAGGCGGCCCCCGAGCCCGAATCGCGCGACGAGCAACAGATCGGCGTAGCTCGAACTTTCGGCGCCGGGCGCTGCTTGCGCGCGGAATTCGAGGTAGCTCGCGGAAACTCCGAGCCCCGCAGCGAGTGCGCCGCGCGAGCCCGCAACCAGGTCGAAAGCGCCCGAGAGCGCGCCCCCAGCGGCGAGGGCGCGAATGTCACCATGCCTGGAGGTCACCTTTGGACTTGCGCGCACGCTCCCGGCAAGCTCGAACGACAGCCGCCCCGTCGGCCACAACTCGCCGAACGCATCGACCCCCAGTAACGTCGTGCCGCCAGCGTAGTGTTCGGCGGCGAAGCGCGATCCGAGCCCAACGGCGCTTTGACGCTGCAGTGCGAGGGCTTGGCTCACGCTGGCGACCACCTCGGGCTTTGGCTTTGCTGCGCGTGCACGCGCAGTATCGAGCGCCAACTCGGCCCAGCTCGCGCGCAATAGCTCGTCCGCTTCAATCGCCACCGCGAGCTCGCGCCCGTCGGCGGGGATTTGCGTGAGATCGACCTCACGGCCCACGCGCTTGCGAGTCACCTGGTCACGGACCTCGATTTCGACGCTGGCCTTGCTTTCGGTGCTGATCTCGACGCTGAGCGTGGCGAGGGCTTCATTCTTGGGGCGCTCGGTCGGGACGCAGGCGTCGATACCTTGTGACGCGAGTGTGTGGGACAAATCGGCGAGCACGCGCGCGCGCTCCTGCTCTGTCCAGCCACCTGCGTGCAAACGTACCAGGACCCACGGGCTCTCCCCGTCACAGCGCGATTTTGCGCCTGCCGGTTGCGGAGAGAGAAGCTCGGTGCCGACGGCAAGGGCCGCGAGCGCACGCGGGAGCAACCAGCGTAGCGATGGTTGCGCGTATCTCATACGCGGTGCACTGGCCACGCCCTCACCATAGCGGATCGCCGGCGCAGTCGGCGACGATAGGGCTCGCTCGATCGCGGAATTTGGTACTGTTTCTGCGCCCGAGCGCACGAAAATTCCCGAAATCGGTCTCGAAGCCGAGGCTCGGGCGGCGCCCGTCGCTATCCGCCTATGTGTGCATGCGCTCGGTCAGTTCGGGGCATCAAACGGCGCGCGCTCCACTTCAATGGCGCTCGGCGGCTACCGTTCTCTTCGGCGACAGGCGGATCGCCCGGTCTCGTCGAGGAGTGCGTTCATGTTCGAGTGGAACAACGAATACAAGGTGGGAATCAAAGACATCGACGAACAGCATGAGAAGCTGTTTTCGCTCTTGCGCGAACTCCACGAGGCCAGCACCGTTGGAAAAGGCCGCACCGTGGTCGAAAAGGTGCTGACCGGAGTCGTCAACTACACGCAATACCACTTCGGGACCGAGGAGAAGCTCATGCTGGCTCACTCCTATTCGGACTATGCCGTGCACAAGCACATGCACGACGCGCTGGTGGCCCAGGCCGCCGAGCTCCTCGAAAAGACGCGCAAGAGTTCGCTCACTGTCTCGATCGACGTGATGAAATTCCTGGAGTCGTGGATCGCGCATCACATCAGCGAAGCGGACCGCAAGCTCGGGCGATTCTTGGCGGCCGCGGGCGTCAAGTAAGCCTGCGGCAGGGCAGACGAGCTGGGGTCGGGCAGCGTCAGTTACGGACGCCGGGGGCTTCTTGGCCGGTTTCGTCCACGTATTCGGAGTAGCCACCGCCGTACTGACGTACGCCTTGCGGGCTGACCTCGAGCACGCGGTTGGAGAGGCGGCGCAGGAAGTGGCGATCGTGAGAGACGAAGAGGAGGGTCCCCTCGTAGCCAGTCAGCGCTTCGATCAACATCTCCTTGGTGTCGAGGTCGAGATGGTTGGTAGGCTCGTCGAGGATCAAGAAATTCGGCGGATTGTAGAGCATGAGGGCCAGCACGAGACGCGCCTTTTCCCCGCCGGAGAGGAAGCGACAGGTCTTCTCGATCGCGTCGCCGCTGAAGCCAAAGACGCCCGCCAAAGTGCGCAGCGAGCCGATCGATGCCTGGGGAAAGCGGCCGACGAGGGTGTCCCAGACGCTGGCTTGCGCATCGAGCAGTTCCATCGAGTGCTGAGCGAAGTAGCCGAGTTCGACGCTGGCACCGAGCGAGACGCGGCCGCTGTCGGGGCCGAGCGCGCCTGCGGCCAACTTGAGCAGTGTGGTCTTGCCCGCGCCGTTCACGCCCATCACGCACCAGCGCTCTTTGCGGCGCACGAGTAGGTCGAGCTCGCGACAAATCACGCGCGCGCCGAAGGCCTTGTTGACGCCTTCGAATTTCACCACGTCCTCGCCGGAACGCGGCGCGTCCGGGAAGTCGAAGCGCAGCTTCTGGCGCGTTTTGGGCGGCTCGACCCGCTCGATCTTTTCGAGCTTCTTGACGCGGGATTGGACCTGCGCCGCGTGGCTGGCGCGCGCTTTGAAGGGCGCGATGAAGGCTTCTTCCTTGGCGAGTATTTCCTTCTGACGCAAAAATTCGCTTTCTGCCTGAGCGTCGAGCTGGGCGCGCTGCCGCATGTAAAATTCGTAGTCCCCGGAGAAGCTCGTCAGCTCGCCGCCGTCGATCTCGACGATCTTGTGGACGATGCGATTCATGAACTCCCGGTCATGGGAGGTCATCATCAACGCACCGTCGAAGCTCTTTAGGAAGCTTTCGAGCCACAGGATCGACTCGATGTCGAGATGGTTGGTGGGCTCGTCGAGCAGCATGACGTCGGGCTTCATGAGCAGGATGCGGGCCAGCGCGACGCGCATTTTCCAACCGCCGGACAGCGCACCCACGTCGCCATCGATCACCTCTTCGCTGAAGCCGAGCCCCGAAAGGATCTCTCTCGCGCGCGCGTCGAGCGCGTAGCCTCCGAGCTCCTCGAAGCGCGCTTGGGCTTCGCCGAACTCGGTCACCAAGCGATCGAGTTCGTCGGCGTGCGCAGGATCGGCGAGCTCGTGCTCGAGGCGCTTGAGGCGCTCTCCCACCTCGGCAACCGGACCTGCTCCGGCGAGCGTCGCGGAAACGACGCTCATGCCCGCCATCTCGCCCACGTCCTGGCTGAAGTAGCCAATCGTGGTCCCACGATCGACGGCGACTTGACCGCCTTCGGGAGTCTCTTCTTTGACCATCAGC
>JAEUAF010000551.1 GCA_019695485.1 Sorangium sp. | reverse complement strand
TCGTTGGCACTGCCGAGCGTGGACAAGACCACGAGGTCACCGAAGCGCGCGGCGTCAGCGAACGTCCCTGCTGACGCGCGCTCGCCCATTTCGCGCGACCAGGCAAGCGCCTTCTCGTTCGCCGCTTCACGCGCCCCGAGCTTCACGGAGTGACCGAGCGTGATGAATCCCTTGCCGAGCGCACGCCCGACCTCACCCGTTCCGAGAATTCCGACTTTCATATGCGCACTCCTTCGATGGACCCGGACACGTTGGCCGGCGCGACCGCCGACAATACTTCAGACCCTCGGCTCGCACGTCAAGCGCTAAGAGCCTCTGGGGAGTGTC
This sequence comes from Sorangium sp., assembly GCA_019695485.1. Taxonomy (GTDB): domain Bacteria; phylum Myxococcota_A; class Polyangia; order Polyangiales; family Polyangiaceae; genus PMG-095. The sequence goes on along the minus strand of JAEUAF010000551.1, from coordinate 4,688 downwards.
CCTGAATTGTTCAGGCACCCGTAAACGTGCCCGTGCTCGTGCCCGTGCCCGAACGAGGCAACGACAGCGGCGGCTGGCCGACGTGGAGGGATGGACCTGGCGAGGGCGTCGCTATCGATCGTGCTTGGCCCAGAGCTGCGAGGAGTAATTCAGGGACAGACCTAAGCCGTCCAACCGAGCCGTACCAGGTAATAGTACGCGACGAGGCGTGGCACACGAATCAGGGAGATGATCGCAAACCCGCGCTTACTCACGCGACCGAGGCCGGCCAAATAGCAGAGCGCCGAATACGTGATGGGCATGAATCCGGCCGCCACCAGCGCCCAATGCCCGTAGCGAACGATCACCCGATCCAGCAAGCCTTGTGCGCGCTGCAGGCGACGCGCAATCGCACCCACGTGGGAAATCCGGCGCGTCATGAAGTACGCGATCCAACCTCCGATGAACGAGCCGAGGTTCACGGCCGCCAAGGTCCAGAGCGTGGGCACGCCCGAGGTGATCCCCATCAGCATGTAGAATTGGGGCGGAATCGGGAAATGGAATGCGTCCGAGAACGCTGCCCCGGCGACCATGCCCCAGAGCCCGAAGCGATCCACGAAACGATGCCCGAGCGCGGTCAGCTCGGCTCGAAACAGCGAACTCAGGAGAGCGACCGTCACGAACAACAGCGCCAGGCCGACCACGATGCGCACTGCCATGCGCAGCGGACTCGGTGCCGCCTGTCCAGGAGGTGCGGCCGTTACATGCAGCTCCGAGGCCGCGTCACCTGCCTGGTACTCGTCGCCGTCGACCATGAAACCTCAGTTGGCGTCGCTCTTGGAGGCGGGGGCGGCAGCCGCTGCGCGCTTCTGCTCCAGCTCTTCCCAGCGCGCCATCAGGCGCTCGACGCTGGCTTCGGCAGCGGCGACGGCGGCAGTCGCTTGCAGAACACTCTCGCGGCCTTTGCCGTGCGTGGCAGGGTCGGAGAGCGCGGTCTGCAAACGCTGGACTTCGGTTTCGGCCGCTTCGATGCGATCGGGCAGGGCGACGAGCTCTTGCTCCTCGGCGCGGTTCAGGCGCTTCGCCTTGGGCTCGGCCGTCCGCGGACCGTCCGACGAGCGCGGCCGTGGCGCTTCCGACGCCACCTTCTGGCGTCGTTCCTGCTCGCGAGCCTCCTGGCGCAAGCGCCGAAAGGTCTCGTAATTCCCGGGATAGAGCACCACTTTGCCGTCGCCCTCGAACGCCAAGATCGCGCTCGCCACGCGGTCGAGAAACCAGCGATCGTGGGTGACCACGATGGCCGTCGCGGAGGCCTCGATCAAGAGATTTTCCAAAGCCCCAAGCGTGGCGACGTCAAGATCGTTGGTCGGCTCGTCGAGCAGCAGGAGATTGGTGGTTTGGCGGAGCAGACGCGCCAGCGCGACCCGCGCGCGTTCCCCGCCGGAAAGCGAGCCTACCGGCTGGCGCTGTTGATGCGTATCGAAGCCGAAGCGCTCCAGGTACTGTCGCGGCTCGATCACGCGGCCACCCGCCACGCGCACCTCCTCACCTGCCACATTGTCGAAGACCGACTTGTCGTCTTCGAGTCCACTGCGCTGCTGGTCGAAATAGGCGATCTTCGTGTTCTGTCCGACCACGACGGCTCCGCTCGTGGGCTGAAGCTCGCCGCGGATCGCGCGAAACAACGTGGTCTTCCCGATTCCGTTCGGGCCCACGACGCCGACAATCTCGCCTTTGGTCAAGAACAGCGTGAGTTTTCGGACCAGCTCGCGCCCCGCAATCTCGAGCGACAGATCTCTAAGCTCGAGGATGGTCTTCCCGGCGCGACTCGTCTCAAGTGAAAAGGACGCGGTGTCTTGTACGCGCGTCGGGCCACTCGACTGCGCCGTTTCAGCGCGTTCGATGCGGGCCTTCTGCTTGGTGCCGCGCGCTTTGGGTTGGCGGCGCAACCACTCGAGCTCGCGGCGCAGGAAGTTCTGGCGATTTTGCTCGGTGCGCGCTGCGTGCTCTTCGCGCTCGGCCTTTTGCTCGAGGTAAAGCTCGTAGCCGCCCTCGTAGGAAAAGACCTGACCGTCCGCCACCTCGAGCGTGCGCTCTGCGACGCGGTCGAGCAGATATCTGTCATGGGTAATGAGCAACACCGCTCCGGTGTGCTCGTCGAGCAAGTACTGCTCGAGCCACTCGATGGTCTCCGCATCGAGGTGATTGGTGGGCTCGTCGAGGATGGCAAGGTCGGGACGCGCTATGAGCAGCCGCGCCAGCGCCACGCGACGCTGCTCGCCACCACTCATGCGCGAGACTTTGTCGTCGGGTCGCGCGATGCCGAGATGGCCGAGCAATGCCTGCGCGCGATGCCGCTGCTCCCAGCCGCCGAGCCGTTCGACTTCCTCGGCCGCGTGGTGTTGCTCGTCGAGCAGACTTTCTTGATTGCCCTGACCCTGCGAGAGCGCTTGCGTCGCGGCTTCGTGGCGTGTCACCGCGCGTGTCCACGCCGACAGCGCCAACAGCATCGCCTCCTCGGCGCTCGGATCGCCCTCGAAGGTCGGAGTCTGAGACAGGTACTCGATCACGGCCCCGCGGCGCCGCGACACCGTCCCAGCGTCCGCCGTCTCGATACCGGCCAAGATTCTCGAGAGAGTGCTCTTGCCCGCGCCGTTCCGCCCGACGACCCCGACTCGCTCGTTTTCCTGAATCGACACGTCCACGGAGGCGAGCACGACGCGCGGCCCGTACGCTTTGTGAACGGCTTGGGTCTGGATGATGGTCAAGGCGGCCAAGAGTAGCCGCGCTTTGTGGGACGACCAGCAGCGCCCGCGGCTAGCCCCGAGACAACGCTGAAAGCCGCTCCGAAAGCGCCGAAATCAGCGCGTCATTCGTCGCCAAGACGTCCCCCTCCGCGAGTACGAACGGCTCGCCGTCGGGGCGCGTCACCCGGCCGGCGGCCTCTTCGACAAGGACAACACCCGCGGCGATGTCCCAGGACGACAGCCCGGTCTCGAAGAAGGCCTCGAAGCGCCCGGCGGCGACGTACGCGAGATCGAGCGCTGCCGAACCCATGCGGCGAATGCCCGCCACATCACTCATGACCCGCGGCAGCGTGCTGAGATAGCGCTCGTGATCGCCCCGCCCGCGGTGCGGAACACCAGTGCCCACCAGCGCGCGCTCGAGCCGAACTTCCCTCGACACGTGAAGTCGACGCTCCCCCAAAAAAGCACCCCGTCCACGCTCCGCACAAAACATCTCGTCCTTGGCGGGATCGAACACGACACCCGCGCACAGCACGCCGTCGCACTGGTAGCCAATCGACACCGCGAAGTGCGGGATCCCATGCAAGAAGTTGGTCGTGCCATCCAGCGGGTCGACGAAGAAGACCTGCTTCGACTGCAGCGCGTGGCTCGCGCGATCCTCCTCCATGACCAGCGCTGCATCCGGCACCGCACTCGCGAGTTCGGACGCGATCAGCGCTTGCGCGTCGCAATCGGCGCTAGATACGAAATCGCTCACACCCTTCTCCGTCACTTCGAGTTCGTTCAAGCGCGCAAAGTCCCGGAGCAGTGAAACCCCGCCCGCCCGGGCCGCGCGCAGCATCGTGTCGAGAATCGTCATTCCCAGTTACTTTGCCGCATTTCGCTGCACACGCTGAAAAACTTCACAGATCCAGTGTGAAACACTGCGGATATGACGCGTGGGCCTTTGCGAGCCGCGAAGACAGGGGCAGACTAGAGGCGTTTCCTAGGGAATCAAGGCACAGCGACCGACGCATCGGCGTTCGCTGGTGCTCGACGCGCACAGGCGCTGGACGTTGCGTGGCCGCCAAACAGGATCGGTCGCGCGAACCACGTGGAGGATCGTGTCATGGCCTTAGCAGTGAACTCGCGGGAGCGGACGACGTTGGAGTCGGGGTTCAGCGAACTTGGCGGATTCGACTCGGACAGCGCCATTCGCGGCGCCAACCAGGAACTCGAGCAGCGCGCGGGCAGCGGTCTGGAGCTCGCGCTCGCGATCTTGGTGGAGCAACGCGATCACGCCTTGCGCCGCGCCGAGTCGGCGCGACAGCAAGCGGAGCGCGAGCGCACGCGGGTCGTGAGCGAGCAAGACACCTTCATCTCCTTTCTGATGGCGGACCACGAGAAGCAACTGGCGGAGCTTCAGCGGGAACTTGCCAGCGCGCGTGAAGACTTGGCGCGACAACGCGCGCTCGATCGCACCTTGACACGCCTCGGCGCGCTACCGCCCAGCAGCGACCCGGAGGTGGCCGAGAGCCTGCGAGCCGCCGAGGCCGAGCTCGCAGAACTGCAGGAAAGTCTGCAGGCCGCCTACGCTGAGGTGGACGACACGCGCAGCGACGCGGCGCGACTCCAAGAGGAGCGCGACGCGGCGATCCGCGAGACCAACGACATCAAGTTCGAGTTCGAGAAGCTCCTCGAGGCCGCGCGCGACGAAGCCTCACAGGTCCAGTGGCAGCTCGACGAAGCACAGCGCCGTCTCCTCGACGCGAGCGACCAGGCTCGAGACGAAGCCTGTCGCCAAGCCGAACAGCTCGATGAGTTACGGCGGGAACTCGACGAGCGAAACCAAGAGGTTCGCTCGTTACGCGCTCGCCTGGCGAGTCTCGACGAAGAAATGCAGAGCCGCCCGCCACCGGCCGCCGCCATCGATCTCGAGAATGCGCGCAAAGAAGCTCAACTTCTCCGCAAGAGTCTGATCGA
>JAEUAF010000443.1 GCA_019695485.1 Sorangium sp. | reverse complement strand
TACCACCGAACTATTTTGCTCGAGCAGTTTACCCACGACGAACGGCGACAGGTCCGAAGTCATGGCTGGAAACTGCAGCCAGACTTGGGGCCCCTTGGGCTCCGTGGTCGCCGCCGCCGCTGGGCGCCCATCGAGCCCGACAGTTCCCGCGAAGAGCGCCGCGCCCTGGGCCACCAAGGTCATCGGGTCGAGCCCGGCATTGAAGTCGACCCCGAGCACGCTCCGCACGCGCTCGCGCAGCGTTGGGGTGACGGTGGGGCCGCCGACCAGCACGATCCGACCGAGGCCCCCGTTGCCGAGCCCGTGGGCATCCAAGAGGCGCGCGCAGATGGCGAGCGTGCGGTCGATCAGCGGCACGATGCGCGCCTCGTATTCCGCGCGCGTCAAGAGCTCCTCGACGTCGAAGGTCTCTCCGGAAATCGTGAGGCCCGCGATGCTCACGTCCGCCTCGCGGGCGCGCGTGAGCTCGATCTTCGCGTCCTCGGCGGCCACACGCAGTCGGCGCAAGGCAACGGCGTGATCCGGATTTTGACGATCGAGCGCGATGCCCCGCGTTGCCAGCTTTTCGAGCAAGAGATCAAGCAGTTTGCCGTCGAAATCGCGACCGCCCAAGAAGTTGTCGCCGTCGTGGCCGACGACGCGCAAGAGCCCCTCTTGCGTTTCGAGCAACGAGACGTCGAAGGTGCCTCCGCCGAGGTCGTAGACGAGCCACGCGCCGTCGTTCGACTCTTGGCTAAAGCCGGCCGCGATCGCCGAAGCGACGGGCTCTTGAATGAGCTCGATACGCTCGAAGCCAGCGAGCCGAGCCGCCTCCGAGGTCGCGCTAGTCTGGGGCAATTCGAACAACGCCGGCACCGAAATCACCGCGCGCGCCGGAGCGAAGCCCAATTGGTCGCTGAGGTCGTTACGCAGTGATTTCAGGATCTCCGCAGAGAGCTGCTCGGGGCGACGCTTCAAGTGCGCCGCGGGAAACTCGAGCTCGTGCGCGGTGCCCATCAAGCGCTTGAATTCGGCGCGCGTGTTGGCTGGATCGCTGTCGAGGAAGCGTCGCGCACGGGCGCCCACCGCGACGTTGCCGCGTGCGTCGATGCGCACCACGCTGGGCGTGAGCACGGCGCCCTGTCCGTTGCGCACCACGCTGAGCTCCCGACCGTCGAACACCGCAGCTGTCGAATTGGTCGTCCCGAGATCGATCCCCACGTAGGCCGGCCGCGCATCCATTCGACTCTCCATGCTACACCAGAAAACGCGCTGCGCTCGAGTCTCCGGCCGCGCCCCGCAGACCCACCAGTTTGGCGCGCTCGGCTGGAAAATGGCGGGGTTTCGCCGCGCCCGTGGCAGGATAGGCGTTCGCGATGGTCCGCTCGAATCCGTCCGCCCGCAGCGCCTGGGGGGTAGACTTGCAGCGCACCCCTTTGAGAACGCTGGTGGGTGTCGCTCTGTTGGGCTGGTTGTTTGCCGCCGCGGTTGGGCTGGCGCTCTTCCACGAGCCGGGCTTCGATGAAAGGCCGCGGCGTACCGTCGTAGGTGAGGTCACTCGTGTGACGACGCCGGGGCTTCGCAACGGGCGGCCCTCGCTCGTGTTTGGGATGTCAGGCGAGCGCGTGCTCTTCCAGGTGAGCTCCGCGATTTTCGACGAAGCGCTGCACGCGAGCGTTCCCCCCGAGCTTCGCAGTGGCGCGCGTGTCAGCGTACTCGTGGAAGAGAAGGCCTACCGGACGCCCTATTCGCCGGAGCCGTATCGCGTGCCGACGGTCACGGCGGACTCGATCGAGATCGGCGGGCGTGAGCTGTTGCCGCTGGCCGCTTCACGGCGCTGGCATCGCAGGGACCGCAGCGCGGGGATGGCCATCCTGTTCGCCGGAGTGGGGGTTGCTGTGGCGTTCTCCGTACTAGCGGGGAGAAAGCGCCACTTGCTCCGCACGTCGCCGCCTGCGAGTGACGCGCTCGCTCAGCGCCAAAAACACGTGCTTCCGCTGCGCGACCGCCTCGCGGAGCTCGTGCTGCTGCTCAAGCTCGGGGGCGTGAGCCTGCTATTCTTGTTCTCGATTCGATCGCTGCGTCACTTGGAATTCGGCGCGCCCATCCTGTTCGTCTATTGTCTGCCGCGCTGGTTCCAGAGCGCGCTTTGGACTCGCTTCGGTTGGCCGCGGGTGGCCTACTATTTCTCGCGCCTGACCTTGCCGCTCGGCTTCAGCGATGTGGACGCGGCGGTGGCGTGTTTCTACGCGTCTCGCGCGAGCCAAGGGCGGAACGACCCGCGACTCACCGCTAAGCTCGAGGCAATTCTGTCCGACGCGGCGCGGCTCGACGGCGGCGGCGTGGTGAGCCTCGGCCTGCTCGCCGCGGCGCGGGGTGACGGGGAGGGCGCCTGGTGCCTGTTGCGAGCGGCAGAGCAGCTGCATTGGCGCTTCATTTCGCGGGATGCGCGCCGCGCGGCTCGCGACTACCTCGTGGCAGAGGCCGCCAAACGCGGAGCTTGGCAGACCGTGGCGATCCTCGGCGCCCGCGGGCCAAAGCTCTCGTGGTCGTACCTGCTCGGCCGTGTGGGCCAGGCCTTCCGGCGGGACGCGCGAGCTCCGTCGCGATTCGCGCTCTATGGGTCGTGGCTTTTGGCTCCGCGTCGGCGCCAGACATGGCCGCTCGTGCGGCGCGCGCTCGGCACCCAAGCCGCGCGTCTGCCCGCGCCGCAGCCGCAACGGGACGCCGCGCTCGAGCTTCCTGGCGCGCTCGGCGCGCTCGCTACCGTGCTCGCGCGGGGCGCTAACGTGGAGCGCTCAACGCTCGAGCGCGTGACGTTGGGCATTGAACGGGCGCTGCAATCGGCGGCGACGCGCGCCGAGATCGAGCGGCGCTTGCTCGGCCTCGGCGCGATGGGTGTTAGCGCTGAGGCGACGCTCGAGCGCGTGCGTCGTGAGCTCGTCAGCATGCTCGCTCACTTCATCGAGCGCGAGTCACAGCTTGGCGGAGGCGACTCCCCGAGTGAGCTCTTGAAGCAGGCCCTGGACGAGCTCAAGCAAACGCTCTTTCGCGACATCCAGGCGGTGTGCCGCGACTATCGAACCCGCACGGCGAACAAGGACTCACTCAGCGCAGACGCCGAGTGGCTGATCTGGGCTCGGCTGCAAGCGACGGCGGACCGTGTGTTGCGCGTCGCTCCGGATGCGGAGATCGAGCTCTTTCACGTGACGTTCGCCAGCGTGTGCAACTTCGCCGTCTTTCAGAGCAACGAGCGTCGCCGCCACGCCATGGCCCACGCCATGTACGCTTGGCTGCTCCGGCACAGCGCTCATTCACCCGCCGATGCGGAGCTTCTCACGCGGAACCTGAGGTCGGCGCGAGTGGCCGCCGGCACCTGAAGGCGGGTCGAGCACGGACAAAAAGCAAACGGCCGAAGCGCTCTCACGAACGCTGCGGCCGTCTGGTGAAAGGCTGCTGCGGGCTGCAGCAGCCCAAGTCTCACTTGGCGTCGCCCTCGGCCGGCTTCGCGTCGCCGCCTTCGGCCGGCTTCGCATCGCCGCCCTCGGCCGGCTTGGCTTCGTCGGCCTTGGCCGGCTTGGCCTCGTCAGCCGCGGCCGCACCACCTTCGGGAGCCTTCGCTTCCGGAGTGGCGTCGCCGCCACAAGCTGCGAACAGGGCACAAACCGGGATCAAAGCAGCAAACTTACGCATCGACATAGTTGGGTTCCTCCTGCCGAGCGCATGGCTCGGACCGTCTGACAGACGCCGAAGTACCAGAAAGCGGCTCACCGGCGAAAGTATTTCTTTGCGATTTCCACTTAGGTAAGCGCTCTTTTCGCTCGAAAATCGGGTGGTCGGCCGCGTTCGCGTCCGCAGCGCTGCCGGCAGAACGGATGTTTCGAGCGAGAACGGGCCGGCCGGGTGAGCCGAAGTGCCCGCCCGGTGCGTCCAAAGGTATGGTGTCGGCCGTGGCCCGATCCGAATCTCGAAAGCTCCGCCTGGTTTCCGGGCAGCGCTTTGTGGGTCACCGCCCGTTCGAATCGGGTCAATTCGACGATCTAACCGACGCCCAGCTGGTGGCCCTGGTGGCTGAGGGCGACCGCAGCGCGTTCGAGGCGCTCTACCGACGTCACGCAGGCTTTGCTCTGGGGCTGGCCGTGCGCATTCAGGGCGGTGCGGCCGACGTCGAGGACGTTGTGCACGACGCTTTCGTGCGCGCCCACGCGCGCCTCGCTGATTTGCAGGATCCGGCAGCGTTCCGGGCCTGGCTGGGCAGCATCGTGGTGCGACTCGTGCGTACGCGGCTGCGGCGGCGGCGCTTGCTCGGCGCGCTCGGTCTGGTGTCGATGGATCCCGTCGATCTCGACGCGGTCGCATCCCCGGACGCTGGTACTGAGGCGCGCGTCCTCTTGGCGCAGGTCTACGCACTGCTCCAGACACTCCCCGCGAGCGATCGCATCGCCTGGACTCTGCGCTTCATCGAGCGCCACCGGTTGGAGATGGTCGCGCAGCTCATGAGCTGCTCGCTGGCGACCGCCAAGCGTCGCATTTTGCGAGCGCAGCGCTTTCTTAGCGGGCACTTCGTGCCTGCTTTTTCCAAAGACGACCCATGATTGACGACGAACTGTCCAAACTAGAGAAGTCTGCGCTGCGCGATTACGCAGACGATCCGCGCGTGGATCGCGTCTGGCAGCGCTTGGACGCCGAGCTCGTCGGGGCGCGGGTGCGCGTTCGCTCGGGGCTGCTTTTGGCGCCTGCGTTTGGCGTCGCTTTGTTCGTCGCGGGAGTGATGGTGGGGCGCCACAGCATGCCCCTACACGACGCATCGCCCCAAATGGCCGCCGAGGCGCCACAGTCCGGCGAAGCTCCGCGTGAACCCGCGCCCGCCGCAGCGGCAGCAGAGCCCGTGCGTCCGCCGCAGCAGGTTGATAAGCCGCGTGCCGGCGCAGCCGCGGGTGCGCGCACGACGCACGATGCATTTGTATCGAACGTGGAAAGTCCCGTTCACGCGGTTGAGAACACCCCATACACAGCGGCCCCTGCCGAGATCCCCGAGTGGCAACAGCGGGCCGATGCAGGCGACTTTCGCGCAGCGCGCCTGGCCTTGGCGCGTGCCGGCGGCTGGGAGGCAGCGCGAGCGGGCGCATCGCCCGATCAGTTGATGACCCTGGTCGACCTCGGTCGTTTTTCCGGAGAGCGCGAGCAGGCGGTGCTCGCGTTGCGGCGGCTGTTGGACGTGTTTGCCGGCGCGCCCGAAGCCCCGTTGGCCGCATGGACGCTGGGGAATCTGCTGGAGCAGGGGGGTGATCGCTTGGGCGCCGCCGATGCCTACGCGCTTTATCGACGCTTGTCTCCGGCGGGTGACTTCGCAGAAGATGCGGCGGCTCGCCAGGTGGACGCCGCCCTCGCCCAGGGCGACGCGGAGCACGCCGCCGAGCTCATCGACCAGTATGCGAAAGACTTCCCCAACGGCCGCCGTCTCGCCGAGCTCCGTGAGGAGCTTGAAAAGCGCAAGGCGGATCCCGAGGGCGCAGCCGTGCCGTCGGAGGCCCAGCCGGGTGCGACGCCGCAGGCAGCGGGAACGGGGGCGCCCGCTCCCGAGCCGGCACCGGCCGCATCCGAGTAGCAAGCTCCGCGCTTCGGCTCGGGCACTCGCGGCGCATGGTTACGCGTTGCTCGTCGTGTTGGTGCTGGTGCTGCTCTGCGCGTGCCCTCGATCGGCCCGCGCAGAGTCCGCACAAGTCGTGGTCGAGATCGATCCCGGTGCGGAGGCGATGCTCGACGCGCGAGCGGCGCGCCGCTTGGTGCTGCTCGAGCTCTCGGAGGTCAAAGTTCGACCCGGCGCAGATGGGCGCGCACCCCCTCTCTTCTTTCGCGTGGTGGGCATGAATGCGCTCGAAGTGCGCGTCGAGCTGTGGGAGCGCGGCGAGCTCAACGAAGCGCGCGTGGTCTCCGGGGCGCACGGCGGCGCGCACCTCTTACCGCGCCGCGTCGCCCTGGCTGCGGCCGAGCTCGCGCGCCGAGTCGACCAGAAGCGGCTCACCGCGGATCGCGCGCGTCAACGCGAACTCTCCCGCTTGCGCTCCCTCGCGCAGGCGAGCGCAGCGCGCACCCTGGATGGCCCGTTGGCGCTGCGCACGGAGTACGGCGCGCTGCTCGCGAAGCAGCTCTTTCTGTTGGGCCCGTCGTTGAGCGCGGAAGTGAGCTTGCGGCGTCGCGTTCGCTTCGACTTTGGAGCGAGCGCCCTCGTCGATTTTGCCGCCGCCGACGGCCGTACACGGCTCTCTTGGTTCGAACTGCGCGTCGGACCCGCCTGGCGAGCCGCACTCACGCGACGCTTAGACCTCGATCTTGCGGCGCTCGCTGCCGCGTCCACGGTTCACGTTGCCAAAGTCGCTGCGCTCGACGGCATCGTCGGCGAACAAGAGAGTTGGGGCGCTCGCGCGGGCGTCGCTGTTCGTCTCGAACCGCGCTTTTCGCGCTCCGTGCGCGGCAGCCTCGGCGCGGAAGCGGGCTGGTTCTTGCGTCGCATTCCGCTGCAGTTCGCGGACGGCAGCGAAGCGCGGCTGGGTGGCGCCTACGTCGGTGTTGCGCTGGGGATCACGCTGACGCCGCGCTAGGCCAAATCGAGGTGCAGCGCGCTGCGCTGGGCGCGCGTCAGGCCCGTCCAGCGCCCTTCGACGCGAAAGCGCGGCGCTGCCTCGGGTGCGCTCACCTTGCGGCAGTTGCGCACTTTGACGCCGAGAGTGCCCTCCACTTCGAGCTCGAGCGTGGAGCCTGGCGGCCACACGCTCGAAACCTCGAGCACGACGTGGCTCAAAGTCACTTCCAGAAGATCGCAGGTTCCGCCGCGGCAGAGGGGTACGGTTTGCATGGCAGTGGCTCGGCGTGGCTCGGGCGTCGGCGCTAGTACTTCAGGCCTCGGCGGATGGCGGCGCGCGCTTCGCGGCCTGCTTCGCGATCTTTGATCGCGTGCCGCTTGTCGTGGGTCTTCTTGCCCTTCGCGACGGCGACTTCGAGCTTCGCGTGGTTGTTCTTGATGTAGCACTTGGTCGCGATCAGGGTCATGCCGTCGCGCTCGATGAGCCCGCGTAGCCGCTCGATTTGCTCGCGGTGCAGCAACAGCTTGCGCGGGCGGTCTTCGCTGTGCCCGAACGCGGCGTGCTTCAAGTGCGGGATGCGCATGCCGCGGATCCAGGCCTCGCCGCGGCCATCGATGTTGACCCAAGCGTCGGTCAAATCCGTGGAATTTTCACGCAGTGAGCGCGCTTCGCTACCGATCAGCACGAGCCCCGCCTCGAGGGTGTCGGTGATCGTGTAGTCGAAGGAGGCGCGCCGGTTCTTGGAGACCAGGCGATCACCCCCGCCGGCTTGGGCTTTTGCGCGGGCCATGGGGGGCGAGTTTCTACTCCGCCGTGCCTCGAGCCGCCATCTTGCGGCGGACTTGCGGGCAAACACAGCTCCGAACCGCTAGCCGAGGGGCGCACGCGCTCGGGCTCTTGCGGGCGGCTCCGCGCGGTCTAAGGAGAACCCCTCCCCCCATGCTGCCGACCAAGCTCGAAGGTGCCTCGACCCACAACCTGAAGGACGTCTCGCTCACGCTCGGGCCCGGCGAGCTCGTGGTGGTGACGGGCGTGTCGGGAGCAGGCAAGAGCAGCCTCGCCATGGACACGCTGTATGCGGAGGGACAGCGGCGCTTCGTCGAGAGCTTCAGTCCCTACGCGCGGCAGTTCTTGGAGCGGCTCGAGCGGCCGCCGCTCAAGCGCCTCGAGCCGGTCCCCGCGGGCGTGGCGGTGGATCGGCGCGCACCGATCAAGAGCTCGCGCTCCACGCTGGCGACGATGGCGGACATCGAGCCGTACCTGGCCGCGCTCTTTCTGCGGGAGGCGCGTCCGGTGTGCCCCGAGCACGGGCTCGAAGGCGTGCGTCTCGACGTGGACAGCGCCGCCCAGCGCGTGGGTCGCGAGTTCTCGGGAAAGCGCGCGCTGGTCACCTATCCGCTGCTCGTCGACAGCGGCGAAGCGTACCTCGAAGTGCGCGACTCGCTCACGCGCGATGGTTTCCGCCGGCTGTGGCTCGACGGCGATATCGCGGACATCGACCAAGTGAAGCCCTCAGCGGCCGTCGCTGGCGCCGATCTTTCCGTGGTCGTCGATCGCTTGCCGAGCGCCGATCTCAGCCGTGTCGCGCAGGGCGTCGAGAGCGCCTGGAGTCGCAGCGGCGGTGTGTGCGTGGTGCGCAGCGACGGGCGCGAGCTCACCCTGCGGCGCGGACTCTCGTGTCCCGCGTGTGCGCGCGCGCTACCCGAAGCGCGGCCGGGGCTCTTTTCTTACGAATCGCCGGTTGGGGCGTGCCCTGAGTGTCGCGGCTTTGGTCGCACGCTCGGCGTGGATTGGAACAAAGTGATCCCCGATCCCACGCGCGCTCTCGACAAAGGTGCGATTCGGCCGTGGCGCGGCAAGTCCACCACTTGGGAACGAGCGGAGCTGAAGAAGCTCTGCGCGCGCCACCAGATCCCCATGAATAAGCCCTTTGGCGCGCTCAGCGCGGCGCAGCGCAAGTGGATCGTCGAAGGCGACGGGGCGTGGGATGCCGGGCTGTTTCCCGGCGTATCCGGCTGGTTTCGCTGGCTCGAGACGCGCACTTACAAGATGCATGTGCGCGTGTTGCTGTCGCGCTACCGCTCGTACGACCCGTGCGCGACTTGTGGTGGGCGGCGCCTGAACCCGACGGCGCTGTCCTATCACTTGCTCGGCATGAGTATCGCCGACTTTCACGCGCTCGAAATCGGAGACGCGCGCGAACGGCTGGCGGCGCTGAAGACCAGCAGCGGACAAGCCGAAATCGCGCGGCGCGAGCTCGAGTCGCGGCTCGAGTACCTGTCGCGCGTGGGGCTTTCTTATCTCACGCTCGATCGCCAAGCGCGCACTTTGTCGGGTGGCGAAGCGCAGCGCGTCACGCTGACGGCGGCGCTCGGTACCTCGCTCAATAACGCGCTCTTCGTGCTCGACGAACCGACGGTCGGCCTGCATCCGAGCGACGTCGAGCCGCTCGTGACGTTGCTGCAAGAGCTCGCTCAGCGCAACAACAGTGTGCTCGTCGTGGAACACGATCCGGGCGTCATCGCCGGCGCCGATCGCATCGTCGAACTCGGTAAAGGCGCGGGGGCCGAGGGCGGCAACATCGTATTCGAGGCGAGTCCAGCCGAGCTCCTGAAGAGCGACGGTGCAACAGCGCGGGCTTTGCGCGGCCTCGCAGCGCGCAAACGGGCCGCGCGCACGCCGAGCGGCTGGCTGCGCGTCACTGACGCCCACGAGAACAACCTCGACCACGTGACGCTGGAGCTGCCACTCGGCACCGTGTGCGCCATCACCGGGCCGAGCGGATCTGGCAAGAGCACCTTGGCGGTCGACATCGTGTATCGCGCACTCGGGCGCAAGCTCGGTGAGCTCGATCTCGAGCTTGCCGGTGCACATGGCGCGATTCAAGGCGCCGACGCGATCAAGAGCATCACGCTGGTCGACCAAGCCCCGCTCGGACGCACCTCGCGCGGCAACGCCGCGACCTATACGAAGGCCTGGGACGCGATTCGCGCGCTCTACGCCAAAGAGCCCGAGGCGCTGGCGCAGGGCTTTTCGGCGGGGGACTTCTCGTTCAACGTCGACGGGGGGCGGTGTGAAGCGTGCTCTGGAGAAGGCTACGAGACCGTCGAGATGCAGTTCTTGGCGGACGTGCGCTTGGTCTGCCCGAGCTGCAAAGGGCGCCGCTTCAAAGACGCGATCTTGGCTATCGAGCGCGGAGGCGTCAGCATCGCCGATGTGCTCGAAATGACCGTGGAGCGCGCGCTCACGGTGTTTGCGAGCGAAGTCGCGATCGCTCGCGCGTTGGGGCCGCTCTTAGCGCTCGGCCTCGGCTACTTGCGGCTCGGACAGCCGCTCACCACGCTGTCCGGCGGCGAGGCGCAGCGCCTCAAATTGTCGCGCGCGCTGGTCGAGAATCAAAAAGGCGCGCTCTATGTGCTCGACGAGCCGAGCGCAGGCCTTCACGTCGACGAAGTGGAGCGACTCGTCGACGCTCTCGATCGCATCGTCGACGCCGGCGGGAGCGTGATCGTGGTGGAGCACGATCTCGACGTCGTGTGGCGCGCGGATCATGTCGTCGACATGGGGCCGGGCGCAGGGCGCGCGGGGGGTCGCGTGGTGGTCACCGGTACGCCTGAGCAAGTCGCCAAAAGCGACACGCGCACTGGGCGAGCGCTCGCCGAGCGCGCCCGCGCGCGGACGCAAAAGATCGCCTCCAAACCGCGCAAGTCTGCCCACGTCGGGCCGCGCGTGGTGTCGGTGGAGCGCGCTCGCGAACACAATTTGCGCGAAGTATCCGTCAAAATCCCACACTGCGCGCTGACCGTCGTCACCGGGCCGAGCGGATCGGGAAAGAGCAGCTAGGCGTTCGACGTCGTGTTCGCCGAAGGCCAGCGCCGCTTCCTCGAGACA
>JAEUAF010000032.1 GCA_019695485.1 Sorangium sp. | reverse complement strand
CCAACGCAGCGAGTCATCTTGACGGTTTCGTTGGCTGGATTGGGTATTGGGGTGCGGGTGCCCGCAGCGTTAATCGTGAATTGCAGTGGCACCGACCCGTCGTCGTATTCGTAGATGAGCCTGCCTTCTTCCTCGAAGTTCCAAATCGCCGGCGACAGAAACTCGATGCCTTCTTCAGCGACAGCACAGTTTGCCGGAGCTGGCGCCGGATCCGCCGCGCAACTACGAATGCAGTTCGGCGTCCCGCCGACATTCTGCAAGTCGGAAGGAGGGGGCAAGGTCGTGCCGACTGCGAGCGCGGCGTCCTCCTGCTCCCGCCACGCCTGTTCGCGCTGACCATGATTGCGATTCGCGCCGCAACCGGCCAACAGCAGCGCGCCGAGGGCGAGTACCCGGGAGCGTTGGGCTGAGCGCGCCCCGAAACCGAAAGCGAGCGGAGGGAAGGCAAGCATGCGAATCAACATGAACGGGGCGTCCCCGAGGCCAAGCCTCCTACCAGAGTTGCGCTCGCCAAGTCATCCGCTTTTTGTAGTGAGATCCTGGCGCTTCGAGGGGCGGGCAGCCGCGAACATCGCATAAATACCAGCGAAGTTCGCAGTCTCGTCGCGCACCCTCAGCGCCAAGCCTCGGCATTCCCAAAAACATGGTTCCTGATCACGCGCTGTCGCGAGGTGGTTCCGCCCCCCGACAAGCCTGGAATGGTTCGAGTTTTAAGCCGTAGGCAGGGAGTGCCTCGCCGCGGTAAAGACGCTGGTCCTGCCCGCAATGCGTGCGTCCCGATCCCTCGTGAGCCGAAACCCGCGGCGCTCGCCACCTGAGAAGCACAACGCGATGAACCTTCGTCTTCGGCCGACCCCGTGGCCTGTTTTGCGAACTCCGTGCTGGCGTGCGGCTCGGCTGTGGCATGGAGTCCGGCTCGGCGCGTCGCTGGCTTCTGCAGCCGCCGTTGTGATGGCTGCCGCGAGTGCTCGCGCTGCGCTGCCGATTGCCGCCGAAGTTTCGAGCGAAGACGAGGCCCTCGTTGACTCGGCGCGTGACGCCAAGCCCTCTGGGTTCAGGTTGAATCGCGCGCCAGGCACGGCGGTCAGCCTCGGCGCGTACGCGGGCATCGCGCTGCTCAGCACGAGAGAGAAGGCCAATGCTCACATGTTCGCTGGTGCGCTCGCGCGTTGGCGGATCGACTACGTGCAGCTCGGTGGCTATCTCGAGGTCAGCGACCGAGTTCAGGACGAATGGCGGACGCTGGGCGGCTTCGTTGGCGGCGTGATCCCATTTCAGAACTGGGTGGATATCGAGCTTGCGCTGGGCGCCGGGGTGCGGCGCTACCAGAACCCCTCGCAGCGCTACGGTCCGGGTGGCTATAGCCTCAAGACGCCCACGCTAGGCGTTCGTGCCGGTTTTTCCGATCGCTCGTCGCGCAGCACATTCGGTATTCGCTTTGGTGCCGAGTTCCTGTTGAATGTCGATCTTGGCCAGCGCTCGGCCAATTGGCAATACCGCTACACGGATGCAATGGACGCTGAGCAGGTGGTTTCAGGCGTTACACGCGTGGGCGGCGTCAGCGTCGGCCTCGCCGTGAATGGGTCCTTCGAGGTCGCGACGCGGCGCGGCGCGGCACGCTAGCCTCGGGGTAGAGCTACGTCTTCAAGTGCCGGAACCAGCGCGGCACTCTCGATGCCGCAGGCTGCGACCCGTGCCGCCTGCTCGCGGAGCGAGGCGAAGGTATGCGCCGCATCGTCCGCTTCGAGACACGAAAGAACCGCTTGAGCAGACGCCGAATCGGTTCGCGAGCAGTAGCAAGCCAACGAGCCGATATACGCCCAGGCATCCTGCTTGGCGTCCGAAAGCTCTGCCGCGAGCGCGCGGCCTTCGAGGAAGCGCTCGACGAGGGCGAGTTGGTTCTGCGCGCTCGGCGAAGCGGTCGACGCCACCAGCTTGGCGAGCGCGAGCTTCAGACGATGCAGCGTACGCGGCGTCGCGCGCTCATGGCGTCGGAGCGCGGCTTCGACGAGCGCGCTGGATTCGGGGTCCGGCGGGGAGGTTCGGGCGGTCGCGCTCACGGGCCCGTATCGTGGGCGATCCAGGGGCCCGTTTTCAAGCTCACTTCGTCGGCGTCGCGCTTCGGGCGGGGATCGCCGAGGGGGGAGCGCTCGCGCGCAGCCGAGTCTCGGACTTCGACACATCCGGGCCGCTTCGGCTGCTGTCGCGTGCCGACCCCCAGACTTTCCAGGGCGCGCGTCCGGCGTCCCACAGATCGTTGAGCTCGCGAAACTCACGCGGTGTGTCCATCGGCTGCCAGAAGCCGTCGTGGCGGTAGGCCAGAAGTTCTCCAGCGTTGGCCAATTGCTGCAGCGGGCCGCGCTCCAGAATGCTGCTCGCGTCGTTCGGGATGTAGTCCCAAATCCGACTCGCGTCGAACACGAAGAAGCCACCGTTGACGGAGCCCTCGCTCACCTGCGGCTTTTCGGTGAAACAGCTCACGCGTTGGTTCTCGATCATCATCTCGCCGAAACGGCTGGGCGGGCGCACCGCCGTGACGGTCGCGATTTTGCCGTGAGCCTTGTGAAACTCGATCAGCGCGTGGACGTCGACGTCCGCGACTCCGTCGCCGTAGGTCAAGAGGAACAAACCGGATTCGCCGACGTAGCGCCGCACCTGAGCGAGGCGCCCGCCGGTCATGGTGTCGACGCCTGTCTCTGCGAGCGTCACGCGCCAGCGCTCGGGCCCGCGGCCATCGTGAAAGGCGACGTCGTTCGGGCGCGCGAGATCGATGGTCATGTCCGTGAGCATCGCCCGATAGTTCAGAAACCACTCCTTGAAGAGCCAGCTCTTGTAGCCGAGGCAAAGCACGAAATCTTCGACGTCATGGTGCGCGAAGAGCTTCATGATGTGCCAAACGATGGGGCGCTCCCCGATCGGCAACAGGGGTTTCGGCAAGCTCTCGTCGACGCTGCGGATGCGCGTGCCTTGGCCGCCGCACAAGATCACCGCTTTCATCGGCTGCCTCCGTTGAATGCTTGAACTGCGGGGGGGCCGTTGCTGCCCGCGGCCTCGTTGGCGCGGCGCACCGATTCTTTCAGGACCTCCGCGCGCGTGCAGCGCGCCTGATAAAGCTCGCGCGCGTGGCTGGCGGCTCCCACGATGTCGTCGAAGCCGTGTTCGTCACCGCGGATCCACTCATCTGGGCCCACCGAAAGCTTCTCCCACGCTCGCATTTCGACCAGCGCGCAGAGTTGTAGCAGCGGGCCCTTGAGTTTGCTCATGACCTGCGTTTTTTGAGGTTCGCGGAGCGAGCGGATGTAGCGGATGTACTCTTCGGCGTTTTGCGTGACATCGCGCCAGGTGCCTTCCATGACAAGCTCGCGCCCATATGCCGCCAGGAACGCCACGCCGTCGATCTCGATGTGCGCCGTTTGCGGCAGTGCGTGCTGCACACGCAGCATGGTTTCGAGCCGCCCGTTCGAGAATGTGTAGCCGCCGACGGGTGAATGTTGAAAGACCCGAGCCTCGCCAGCGGGTGCTGGCCAAGCGATGTTCTTGCGCGGGTAGCAGTAGTGCTCGCCGAGTGACTCGACGGCGTAGCCGTGGATCAGCGTCGGTTCGTGCATCGACGCTGCGCTCTTGGCCAGGCAGAGTGCCATGCCTTGCAGCGCGTAGTCGGGGAACAGCGGCAAGAACAACGGCAAGCCTCGGCTGCGGATGCGCTCGCGAATGGCTTCAT
>JAEUAF010000008.1 GCA_019695485.1 Sorangium sp. | reverse complement strand
CCGCCGCTCGCCGGGACTCCGCCGTTCGCGGGTGCGCCGCCACTGCCGGAGCCAGCGCTGCTGGTCACGGTGCCACCGCTCGCGGTGCCGCCACCCTGACCCGAGGCAGTGCCTGCGCTGCCCCCGTTCGATGTCGAAGGGGCGTGGTCGCTGGTCGAGGATCCGCAATGCATCGAGCAGAATGCGGCCAAGGTCAGCCAAGGCATGCGGCCCAAGCCCGCGCCGCGCAGGCCGCGGCTGCCACGAGCGACGCTCGGCTTACAGTTGCTGGGCGATGCAGTCGGTGCGGTGCGGTTCGGTTTCATGAGGAGCCTCGGTTGCTGAGCCGTGAGGGGGGCACGACGGTGCAAGTTTCTTGTGGCGTGCGCCGCGTGATTCTAATCCCTTGCTGAGCGCGGGCGTCACTCGATCTCGACGACGACCACCGACTTTGCCGGCAACTCGAGGATCGACCTGGCGCCTTCTCGGCGAAATGCGCTGAATTCGAGCGGCCTCACGCGGTCTTCCGCGCCGAAGTCGTTGCAGTCATTCATCTTAGCAGCGGTTAGCAGGCGCCCCGCGCGGACGTACCCGGCCATGCCGTGAACGCTCAGCCGCGCGCCGCGTCTCGGGTCGAGGTTGGCGACCGACAGATGGCAGCGCCCCGTCCTGTCGAGTGAGGCCGAGGCATGCAACATCGGGATCGACGTTGCGCCGAGTGCGTAGGTCGGCCCATTCAGGTGCGCCTCCAGCAAGGTGCCGCCTTGATGCACTTGGTACAGGTCGAACACGTGGTAGGTCGGCGTGGTCAGCATCTTTTCGTGCTGGGTGAGCACCAGCGCCTGCAAGACGTTCACGGTTTGCGCCAGGTTCGCCATGCTGACGCGCGCTGCGTGAGCATTGAAAATGTTCAGGTTGACGGCCGTCACCAAAGCGTCACGCAGCGTGTTTTGCTGATAAAGAAACGCGGGATTCGTGCCGGGTTCGGCGTCGTACCAAGTGCCCCATTCATCGACAATCATGCCGATTTTGCGCTCCGGATCGTACTTGTCCATGATCGCCCCGTGCTCGCTGACAAGCTCCTCCATGCGCAGCGTGCGCGCTAGCGTCGCGTGCCACTCCGCTTCACCGAACTCCGTGGCGCTGCCCTTCTTGCTCCAGTCGTTCGTGGGGAGCGTGTAGTAGTGGAGCGAGAGGCCGTCCATGTGCCGCGCCGCCTGGCTCATCAGCACTTCGGTCCACTGATAGTCGCTGCCGTTGGCGCCGCACGCGATGCGCTGCACCCGTTGCCCTGAGAAATTCTTGACGAACGTGTTGTAGCGCCGATAATTGTCTGCATAAAACTCAGGGCGCATGTTTCCGCCGCAGCCCCAAGACTCGTTGCCGACCCCGAAATAGTCGAGTTTATAGGGTTGCTCGCGGCCGTTATGACGTCGCAGGTTGGCCATCGGCGAGTCGGCGTCGCTCGTCATGTACTCGACCCACTCCTGCATTTCGCGGACGCTACCGCTGCCGACATTCCCGCAAATGTACGGGCGCGCGCCGAGTTCCTCGCAAAGATCCATGAACTCGTGGGTGCCGAAGTGGTTGTTCTCGACGACGCCGCCCCAGTGCGTGTTGATCATTTTCGGGCGCGTTTCGCGCGGTCCAATGCCGTCGCGCCAGTGGTATTCGTCGGCGAAACAGCCGCCAGGCCAGCGCAGTACCGGCACCTTGATCTTCTTCAACGCCCCCAGCACATCGTTGCGCAGGCCGCGCGTATGCGGGATGCGAGAATCGGTGCCGACCCACAGCCCTTCGTAGATGCAGCGCCCTAGGTGCTCCGCAAAGTGCCCGTAGATGTTGGGCGAGATGCGGACCTCGGTAGCGCTCGGCGAGAGCCTGAGTTCAGCGGACAGAAGGCCTTCGGAAGAGTCCATGGAGGCGGAATCATCGAGGGCGACGGCCCCGAGGTCAACTTGCCAGTGCGCCTTGTGCGAGCCCCGGCGGCGGGGGATAACCACGCCTTGAGCCGAACTCGACTGCGAGAAGGATGCGCGCTCGCCTGCTTGGCTGCGGCGGTCTCGGCGTGCTCGAACGCGGCGGACACGCCGGCAGACTATTCGGGCGTCGCCTATCCGATGCGCGGGCCCACGTTCGAGAGCGCTGGCCGCCGCCTCGGCTACGTCGCGAATCGCGACTCCGATACGCTGAGCGTGCTCGACCTCGACGCGATGACTCTGCTCGGCAGTGTGCCGGTTGGGCGCGACCCTGTCGACATCGATGGCCCGCGCCACGTCGTGATCGATCCCGGCCAGGGGCTGGCCTATATCGCGCTTTCCTATCCTTTCGCGAACGAGAGTCCGCACGCGCTGTCGCTCGGTTCCACGCCGCGCACGGGCTACGTTCAAGCGCTCCAATTATCCGACCTCAGCGCGGTCGGGGAGCTGCGCGTCGATGTGAGTCCTTCCGACCTTGCGCTGTCGGCTGCAGGTGTGCTCGCCGTATCCCACTACGACACGTTTCGCGCGCTGCAATCGGATAGCGTCGCGCGTCGCGCCAATCTGGTGTTCGTCGACCCGGCGCGCGCCATCGCTGGCGGTGAAGCCCTGGCGCACCGCGTCGCGGTCTGCGCCGTGCCCGCCGCGATGGCGTTCAACGGCGATGGATCGCGTGTGTTCGTGGCCTGCACGGGCGAGGATGTGCTCGCCGTGGTGGATACTGCACGCGGTGAGGTGCTGTCGCGTGTGCCCGCCGGATCGTCGGTAGTCAATAAACCCTATGCGCTCGTCGGCGATCTCGAGCGCGCGCGGCTGCTCGTGGCAAACCAGGTGGCGTCCACGGTGTCCGTGTTCGATATGAGCGATACGCCGAATTTACTCTCAACGTTGGCGATTCCGGGCGTCCCGTTCTTTGCGGTGTGGGCCTCCGAAGCAAACGTGCTCGTGCCCTTTCAGAACCCCAGCGGCGTGGCCCTGCTCGATGCAGCGAGCGGCGCCGTGCTGCAAACGGTTCAGTACTCCGACGACGATTGCATGAACCCTGTGGAGGTCAGCATGTCCCGCGATCTCCGGCTGCGCCTGGTGTGTGAAGGCGACCACCACGGGCCCGGCGCGTTGGTCGAGCTCGACCCGGCAACGTTGGCCGTAAAATCCCGCGTTTCCCTGGGCGTGTACCCGGAACGCCTTGCGATTCGCGAGCCATGAATCGACTCTTCGCCTCTCTTTGTTTGGCCAGTCTCTGCTTCGAGACGCTGAGCGGCTGTTCGTCGGGCGCTCGGCAGAGTGCCGTCGATGCGGGCCGCGCGCTGTTCGACTCGAAGGCGCTCTCGCCATCGCACTTGAATGCTTACGCCTGCGCCAGTTGTCACGACGCGGACCCGCTGAGCCCGGCATCGAAAAAGGCCGGCGCGCCGCTGGCGGGAGTCACGCTACGGCCCCAGTTCTGGGGTGGGCAAGTCGCGGATTTGCTCGGAGCGGTCAACGCGTGTCGAAACTACTTCATGCTCGCGAACGACCCGCTCACCGCGAGTGATCACGACGCGCAAGCGCTCTATGCGTACCTCGAGAGCCTCGAGCCCGGCGACCCGGCAGCGGCGCCGTTCCACGTGGTGACTAGCATCGAAGATGTGCCGCGCGGTAACGCACCGTCCGGCCAAATTCTCTTCGCCGAGGCCTGCACGCTCTGCCACGGCGACATGCATCACGGCAGCGGGCGTCTCGGCGACGCCGTTCCGATTTTGCCGGAAGACACCATCCGAGAGCACGCCGAGTTCACGCCTCGTGTGCAACGCCTCATATTTATCGAGAAGATGCGGCACGGTCGGTTTCTCGGCTACGGTGGGGTGATGCCGCCGTTTTCTAGCGACGTGCTCTCCGACCCGGACGTTTCAGACCTCCTCGAAGCCTTGGGAATGCTCGGCGAATAGAGCGGCGTGCCTTTGCTGGACTCGGGGGAAGACCGGGTCTACGACGCGGGTCCTGTCATGCTTTGGCTCTACAAGAAGGCGATCACCGAGGCCACGCGCCGTTTGCTTACGAGTTGGCCGGCGGCGCTTTCTTTGCCGGTCTACGCAGCGATCTTGTTTCCTGCGAGCGTGCTCGCGTCGGCGCTCGGCTTCGTCGGCGGCTTGCTGCTCTGGCTGGTGGTCGCAGCCTGCTGGTCGAGCTACCTGGAGTTGATTTCTCAGGCCGTGCTAGGTGCGCGCTTTCGCTTCGATCTCGAGGATTTCAAGCGGACCTTCGGCGCGCGCTTCTCCGACGTCGTAAGCGTGATGTTCGCGTTCTGGATCCTCTCGTTGCTGAGCGGGATGCTGACCTTGGGGGCGCACGCCGAGGCGTTTTCGGCGATGTTGGGCTTCGCGATGGCGGTGTTCTTCAACGCCGTGCCGGAGCTCCTCTATCAAGGCCGCACGCGCTCATTTGCCTTGTTGGTGGACTCGGCGCGCTTCGTGATGGACCACGCGCTCGCATGGTTTGTGCCGAACTTGGTGTTCGCCGGGTTGGCGCTGTGGGCGAGCGGTGGGCTCTACGTGACGCACCCGACCGAGCTCTTGATTCTGTTCGGTAGGTTCTTTTCGTCGCCCAGCGGCGTCTTGCTCGTCTTCCTACGCTTGCCCTGGTGGACGTGGCCGCTCGCGCTCTTTGCGTTGCACTACGTGATGTTGTTTCGAGGGGTGTTGTTTCGCGAACTTGCGTCCGGCGCAGGCAACGCCCGGCTCAGGGCCTTTCAGGCCAAGCTGCGCCGCTGAGTTCACCGCGGGAAAGACAGCGCGCGCGCCCTAGCGCAGCGTGAATTCGACGCTACCGCCGACGAACGGCCCGCCGCCGGGGGGGATGGCGTTCTCTTCGAACACCGCCGACGTCACCGTCAACGTGATGGGTTGAGCAGCGCTGGCTAGTGTCGACAGGGCGCTCGAGTCAGGCGTGTAGGCCGTCTGATCGCTGAAGACTCGCAACTGAGCCTTGGCGTACGAGTCCGAAAACACTAGCCAGAACGCGGTGCCGTTGAACGGCGTCCCGTGCGCGTACGCGAGGGGGAGCCCGGCAAACAGAGACTCGAGATCCCAGCGCGCGCGGCGTGCCCAATTCGGCGTGCCGTGGCGTGGGGCGGGGTGAACTTCATTTCTCGCGTTGAGCTGGTGGAACAGGAACGTTGGCGGCGGATCCTTGGCCAGCGTTTGGCCTGATTGCGGCGTATCGAAAGCAATGTACTCTGCCGCCGAGTCCTTCGGGGGGGCATCGAGAAAACGCGACAATGCTTCGTCGGTGGTGGCCCCGACGTACACGACATCCCCGATCGCCGCGTTTTCGTCGGCATGACTCGACGAAGAGCTCGAGCACGCCGACGTCAGTCCCAACGTCAGCGCGAAAACAAGGCCGCGCCATGCGTAGACGCCGAAAGCGGCTGGGCGCCTCGGCCACGGCGGATAGAGCCCGTCTCCCAAAGCTTCGAGTGCTCTCGACGGCATGGAAATCATGCTCCTCCATCTTTCGAAGTGCCGCAAGCACTCCGACCACGTGGTAGTTTTCGCGAGATGAGCAAACTCGCGCGCGCGCTGGCCTCGCCCGCAAGCCTCTCGAACGCGCTGCTCGCGCTCTCGTTGCTCGACATGGTCGCGCTGTTCACCGGAATGTCACGCGGCATCGTGCTCGGCCTTTGTACGCTGTCCGGCGCGCTCGCCGCCAGCGGGTTGAGTCTGTTTGCGCGCAGCAAGCGCGCCGCCGCGCGCCGCGCGCTCGCCAGCAATGTCGGCGGGCGCATCACGGAGCTGAGCGCCGGCGGCAGACGTGTCTTCGAGCTGCCCGGGGCCGGTATCGAACCTTGGGCGAACGATGCCTGGGTTGTCGTGGTGGTCACGCTTGCGGTGCTCTGGCTCGGGGGCACACAAGACGCGCTCGGTAGGCCAGCGGCGTTCGTACTCGGCGGGCTCACGTTGGCGCTCGGTCTGCGCCTCGGAGCGGCAGGGGCCGATCACATTCGGCTAGAGCTTGGGCCGGGCGGCTTTTGGGTGGAGGCGAGCGAAGGCGGACGCCTGATCCGGCGCTCGGGCTTCGGGGCATTGCGCCCGGAATTGTTGGTGGATGCCTTGGTGCTTTGGTCCGCCGCGGGGCGGATCGGTGTGCTGCGCGCGGAGCTCGAGCCTGAGGAACGCGCCTTCTTGGCAGCGCGGCTCGCCGCGGTTTCAGAAGCCGCTCAAGCGAGCAGCGATATGAATCAGGGCGAGGCCAGCGAGGAGCGGCAGAGCGAACAACGCGAGGCCGACCAATAACGCGAGCGCCACGATGGCATAGTCCAAGAGGTCCGGCTTGAGTCCCGCGCTGCCGCTGTGTTTGCGGAGGAGCGCCAAGTTGCGATCTCCGGCGTGGTAGTAAACGTCGAATAGATCGCCTGCGATAGGCACGGCTCCGACCACGGCGTCGACGCTCACGTTTAGCAGCATGCGCAGCAAAATCACCTTGGGCACACGCAGTTTGAAGCCGAGGTAAACCAGCAGCAGCGTCGCCAGCGCGCCGGCCGCATCGCCCGCGCCGGGGGCGAAGAAGCCGAGGATAGCGTCGAGTCCGATGCCGATTTCGGTTCCCGGAATCACGAACGCGCGATCGAGCAGGCGCGCCAGCGCTTCAGCCCAGACGGGAACGGGCTCGCTCGCCGAGCGCGCTCCGCGTGGGTCGGGATTCGCGCTTGGGGCTCCAAAACCCGGTGTCGGCACCCGCCCAGTGTGTCGAGCGCGGCGCGAAGCGCAAACCGGCCCGGGATCGCGCTAGATTCCCGCGACATGCGAGCCGTCGTTCAGCGGGTGACCCGCGCCAAAGTCGAAGTCGAGGGCGCCATCGTCGGAGCCATCGAGCGTGGCCATTGCGTGTTCGTGGGGGTGGCGCGCGGGGACGATGCTGCCACCGGGCGCGATCTCGCCACCAAAGTCGTCGGTCTGCGCGTGTTCGATGACGACGACGGAAAGATGAACCGCTCGCTCTTGGACGTCGGCGGCGCGCTGCTCGCGGTCTCGCAGTTCACGCTGCTGGGTGACGTGCGCAAGGGCCGACGGCCGAGCTTCATCGAGGCCATGCCGCCCGAAACTGCGGAGCCTTTGTTCGATGCGTTCTGCGCCGCCTGTCGCAGTCTCGGGGCCCACGTCGAGAGCGGGCGCTTCCGCACCGACATGCAGGTCGAGCTCGTGAACGATGGTCCGGTCACGATCCTGATCGACAGCGAACGCACGTTCTAAAGTCGAGTGGTCGACGCGGGGCTCGCGCTCAGGGCGAAATCGGAGCGAACGCCCGCACGTAGACGCCGTCAGCGTCGCCGCTACCATTCACTGTGTACGCGAGCGCGCCCGGAGCCGGACCGGTGAGCGCGTAGCTGTCGACCTGGGTGGCGATCAGCGTGTTTGCGGTGTCGAGCGCGGCATCGCCGCCCAGCGTCCTGGCGCGCATCGTGCCCGAGCCGGCTTCGGAGTCAAACTCATCGATAAACAGGGCTGTGCGCGAACTCAGCCAGCCCAGCGCCGCGACATTGTCCGAAAACGACATCGAGCTGCAGTCCGACAGCCGCGTGTGGAGGCCGTCGAACGTGCTCAGCCCACTGCCCGACGTGAAGGCCTCGTTCTTCGAGCGCGCCCAGAGCGCCTCCTCGCCGTTTGGCGAGAAGTGCAGTGAAGCGATCGGCACGCTGGTGGTCGTGTCCGCGGCGCAGCTCCCGCTCCCATCGACTTTGGCGACCAACAGATCGACCAGATTCGTGCCCACGAAATGTTTGGTGTAGGCGACGTGCCCTTGATCGCTGAATCCGAGTAGTGCTCGCACTTTGGTGTCGAGCGCGAGCTGGCTCGCGGGGGCAAAAATGGGATCCAAAATCCCCGTGAGGCCGGCCGTGGCCGAGATGGTGGCGATGCTGCCGCTCGCCTTCGCCACGTCGTAGCGCAGAACGTCGGTCGCGATGTCAGCGACGCCCGCCCCGCTCGGGAAGCTTGCGCTCTGCAGCGTCCCCACGCCGCTCGCGTCGATCGAGCTCAGCCAGAACCAACGCGAGCCGTCGGGCGAAACATCCCAGTCGTGGACGTCGCTCGCCACCAGCCGTTGACTCGCTGGATCCCCCGCTCGCTGCAGCTTCAAGAGCTCGGGGCCCGCGGCGGTTTCCCGGCTCGTCCAGGCGACATAGTCACCACCCGGCACGACAGGGAAGCCGTAGCCAAAGCGTGGAACGCCCCCGCGATCGGCCGCGTTGCCGGCAATCACGTGATCGACGGGAGCGAGCAGCGGTTCGCTCTCGGCGTCGGCCTTGCCGATGAAGAGATCGCCCAACGTCAATTCAGGATCTGGCTGCTCCGCGGGAAGGCCTAAACAAGCGACCGCGGTGCCGCGAGTGGCGGGCGTGCAAAAGACCAGGTCGAGCGCGTTGGAACGCTCGGCGAGCAGCCGTCCGCCCGCCATGCCCGGACGCCAAACCCGCGGCGCCAGCGTGGCATCGTAGTAAACCAGCGTGTCGCCCTCGAAGAACGTGCCGTGCAGTGTCGGATCGACGCTGTCGCCTCCGAGTGAAGGCGTGAGCAGCAGACAGTTCGGATCCGGCGTCCCGCAGTCGACGGGAACGCCTGCGCCCGCTTGCGATACATTCACGACGAACAGATTGCGCGCGCTGCCTTCGCCTTGGGCCACAAATCCGCACCAGCGATCCGCGCTCGCGCCCGCCTCCGAGGTGCAAGCGGGCCCATCGAAAAGCATGGTCGCAATGCCCGAGAACACGCGCGTCTCCGCGCCTACGCGGACGGGGAAGTCTGCGCCCCCAGCGCTTTGCCCGCCACTTGCCATGTCCGAATTACGGTTGATCGACACGTCACCGCAGCCGGCGCTGAAGACCGCGGCGAGCAATGCGAGACGACGGAGCTGCTGCATCGTAGTGCCAAGCGCTGGGGCAGAGCGCATCTCACCCCGGTCGCGACGCTGCCACAAGACCCAGCTCGCAGGTTATCCGGGCGTCGGCCACTCTGGCTGAGTATTTCTGCCGCGGCTGCGCGTTCAGTCTTCGGGTTTCGTCACGATTTCGCGCAGCTTGCTGGCCGCACTAAACGCATAAGTCACATGGTGTTGAGTCACGCTCTTGCCCGGCAAGATCGCGCTCTGCGTGCACTCGGCCGTCCAGCCCTGCGTCTGATAGACGATCTTCTTCTTGCGCTTGGTGCCCTTGGTGACCTTCTTGGCTTGCACCGAAACGTCGCACACGTCGTTTAGCACGATGAGCTCGGGAGCCGCGCGGAAGTCGGCTTCAATCAGGGTGCGCAGCTCAGCCTGTGTTTTCGGCTGCTCATCGACCACGACGGTGGTGTCGGCCAGCTCGAGCAGCGCGTGGACGTTGCGCTGGTTGAGGGCCCGTTCAATCGCGAGCACACGCTCGGCGGTGGTCACCAGGTACGGTTTCTGCAGATTGTCGGTGGTCATCGCGATGGCGCGTTCGCAGCAGATGCCGCTGCGTGACAGGGCGCGCTCCACCGGCGCCGCTTTCCCCTCGCTGGCGCAATCCGGCCCACCTCGCAAAATCACACTCTCGCCCTTTAGCGTGCTGGTCCAGCTCGGCACGGCCGAAAGCTCGGGGAACGCGGCGCAGGCGTGGATCCACTGCGAATCGCTGCACAACGAAAGGCCCACGTCCGCGCACTGCTTGACCGCTCCGTAGAAGTCGAGCCCAGCGGTTGCTTCGCGCGCGAGCAAGCGATAGCCGCCGATGTAGCCGCGCCCGACGGGCCCGGCGCTGACGTCACGCGTCGGCACGCCGGCCAATGCCGCGGACTTCGCGGGCGTCGCCGCCGTGGCTGAGGGAGCAGCTTGAGCCGCTTCCGCGACTGTCGGCGCCGGAGCTGGTGGCGGCTGCTGTGGTGGGGGTGGCGCGGACTTCGCGGGCGTCGCAGCTTGCGGCGCTGGGCTCACACTCACACGGCTGGTGGCTTGCGCCGAGGTCGCGCCTTCGAGGGCCGCGCTTGGAGAGGGGCTCGCGGCGTCGTGAGACGTGAACAGCCGCACGGCGATCGTCAGCGAGAGCCCCATTACGAGCGCAGCCGCACCGACCATCGCCACGCGGCCAACACTGAGGCCGCTGGCAGCGTGCGCCACGGGCGCGGGCTGCACGAGCTCTGCGAGCTGACGACTGGCGCTGAGATCCGTCGCGGCGTGCGCTGGCTCGACGCTGGTCGGCGCGTTCGGATCGCGCTGAATCCAGCCGGGCGTGTCGGGGTTTACGCGGGCTTTGGGCGGTTCTGGGTCGGAATCGGCGCGCGAGCCGAGCGCGCGCCGCTTTCCGGAGCCGAGCTCGGGGGTGTCGAGCTGCGCGGCCGCCTCCAGCGCGTCCCAAAACTCGCTGGCGGTCGCGTAACGCGCGCGCGGGTCCACCGCCAGCGCACGCATTAGCACGGCTTCGACTTCGTCGCTGCTCTCGGCGCCGAGGCCGCGCAAAGTCGGACGCTGCTCGGTGTCGGCCGCAGCCACGAAGAGCTGCGCGGCGTCACGGCCATCGAGCGCTTGCCGCCCGCTCACCGCCTCCACGAAGACCAGGGCCAATGAAAACACATCCGTCCAGGGTCCGGTGGCACCGTAGCGGCGGCTGAACTGCTCCGGCGCACCGTAGCGCGCCGTGAACGCCTGCATCGACCCGCCTGTCTCCTCGAACGCTTTCGTGACGCTCTCACTTTCGGACATCACTTTGGCGATGCCGAAATCGAGCACCTTGACGACGTTCTGGCCGGCGACTTTGGCCAGAAACAAATTCGCTGGCTTGATGTCACGGTGCGCTACGCCCTGTGCATGGGCGACGCCCAGCGCGCGCGCCGCACTGGCGAGCAAACGCACGGCCTCGGCGAGCGGCCGCCCAGTGCCGCGTCGCTCATTGAAGTCTCGGTCGAGCGGCACCCCATCCAGCCACTCGAGCACCAGATACGGTGTCCAATGCTTGTTTGGGGAAACGGCCGCCCCAAGATCGAGCGCCTGCACGATGCCCGCGGTCGCGCGGGACAGCTGATGCAACAGCCGCCCCTCAGCGAGAAAGGTGTCTCGGAAGCGCTCGCGCTCCGTACCCGTCAAGGTCTGGGGTAGCCGCAGGCATTTGATCGCCACGGTTTGATCGAAGCCGAGGTGGTGCGCCCGGTAAACGACCCCGAAGCCGCCTTGTCCGACGCTCTCGTCGATGCGGTACTTGCCGTCGAGTGTCGCTCCCACCCATCCGAACAGATCGTGCGTGGGCTGCATCGGATCGAGCTTGTTTGAGGCGGGCACGGCGCTTTCGGTCGCGGAGCTCTGGACCTTAGCAAAGGGACGGCCAAACGGGGCCTTTTCAAAGTGCCCTGGCGGTGGATTCCTCTTAGGGCGTCCTTTTTGGCACCTTGCGCTACATGGTGCGCTACGGGCGGGACAGCCTCCGAGCGGCCGGAAACAGGCACTGATTTGCGCGAGGGGAGCGCGAGCGCTAATCGGCAAGGGTCGTGCCGTCGATCGAATTTTTGGTGAACAGCATTGGACGCGCCAAGCGCGTCGACGCGCCGGAAGGCGGCGAGCTGGTCGACATCTGCGACGAGTTCCTGGCGCCGATCCCGTTCTCGTGTCGCTCGGCCAGTTGTGGGACCTGTCACATCCAGGTGCTCGAGGGCGTCGAGTTCTTGGAGCCGCCCGATCCGCCGGAGGCGGAGCTCTTGGAATTGTTGGGTGGGGGCAGCGATCATCGCCTCGCGTGTCAGGCGCGCGTGAAGCGTGGCGCGGGCGCGATCCGGGTGCGCGCCGTGCTCGGCGGCTAGTTGCGTGGCGCCCGCTCGCGCGCGCTCGGCCGTCAGCGCACGCGCAGCACGATCTTGCCGACGTTCTGGTTTTCTTCCATGTGACGATGCGCTTGCGCGGCGTCTGCCAAATCGAAGACGCGGTCGCAGATGGGCTCGAGTCGACCCGCGTCGAGCCAGGGCCACAGATCGCGCAAAAAACCGCGCACGATCGCGGTCTTCTCGGGCAGCGGCCGGCTGCGCATGACGATGCCGGCCAAGTGCTGGCGCTGCATCAACAGGCGCGCAAAATCGATTTTGGCCTGGGCGCCGCCGAGCAGCCCGACCACAATCCAACGCCCCCCTGCGCCGAGCGCGCGCTGGTTCTGCTCCGCGTAAGCGGCTCCGACCAAGTCGACGATCACGCTGACGCCGTGCCCGCGGCTCTCGCGCTCCACGACCTCCGCGAAGTCTTCGCTTGCGTAGTCGATGGCGCGGTGCACGCCGAGCTCGCGAAGTTTCTGGAGTTTGGCGGGGCTCTTACTGGTCGCGTAGACCTGCGCCCCGACCTCTCGCGCGATTTGCACCGCCGCGGAGCCGACGCCGCTCGCTCCGGCATGAATCAGGACGCGCTCGCCCGGCGCGAGCTCCGCGGTGCGCAGCAAAGCCTCGTAGCTCGTCAGAAACGCTTCGGGGACTGCCGCCGCCTGCTCGAAACTGAGCCGCTCGGGGACGGGCAGGGTCAGGTTCTCGTGAACGCGCACGAGCTCCGCGTAGCCGCCGCCGCCGAGCAACGCCATCACGCGATCCCCAGGCTTCGGCCCCTGCACTTCGCGCCCGACCTCGCGCACGATCCCCGCGCATTCGAGGCCGAGCACCTCGCTCTCTCCAGGCGGCGCGGGATACAAGCCGCGTCGTTGCAAGAGATCGGCGCGATTCAAGGCGCTCGCGTGGACCTCGATCAAGACTTCGTGAGACGCTGGGTGCGGCTCCGCGAGCTCCACCAGTTGGAGCACCTCGGGACCCCCCACCGACTTTGCGACGACGGCGCGCATGCTCAGAGTGTGGTCAGGTACGC
>JAEUAF010000036.1 GCA_019695485.1 Sorangium sp. | reverse complement strand
GGATGAACTCCAGGACGAGCGCGGTGCTCTCGGGGGCGGCGTCTGCGTTCGCGCGCTTCGGAATGGGTTCGGGCGTTCGGGTGACCTTCGACGAGCGCGAAGCTTTGCTCGTGAGCGTCTTCTTCTTGCGCGAAGCTGCCGCGCTCGAGGATTTGGGCAGGGCTTGCGCGCCCTTCGCCGGCGCGCGGATCTTGGGCGCCGACGTACGTTCGAGTTCGATGCCGAACACGTCTGAGAGCGTGTCGCTCGACAGGGTGGGATGAACCCGCTTGCGGCTGCCGTTCGCGATGGGGACCTGAGCGGCAGCCCTCTCGGCAACCAACTCGCTCGGATCGACGCCGCGCAGGGTAAATAGCAACTCGGGCCGGTTATCGAGACGCGCGCCCACGCCGTACAAGACCGCCGCGAGGTGCTTGCAGAGACCGGCCCAATCCGGGCAAGAACACGACATGCGGATCTCGGAGGCGGCGGGGAAGAGGCCAGTTTCGATGTTGGTCACGGCTTGCATCACGCTTTCGGACAGCTTGCCCCGCAGCAGCTCGACCAAGCTGTCGATGCTGCCCGTGCACTTGGCGACGACCTTCGCCCAACGCGGCGCCTTCAGCTTGGAGATGTCGATCTCGATGTCGTAAAGCTCTGTGCCTTGCACCTTCGCGAGGATGCGCCCGGATGCGATGCCGAGATGGAGGACCGCGCCGCGCCGGGCGTAGGTTCGGCCGCGCGGGAGGCGGTTTGCGAAGTCGCTCAACGACTCCAGATGGGTGCACCAGGCTTTGCCCCAGAACGTGGTCGCGATCGCGCGACCGGCGATTGCGACCGGCTCGATGTCGTGCCCGGACTTCGTCAACTTGCGAGCAGCGACTTGCGCGTCGCGCCTCCGCTTGGCTACGGGGACGTAGGGTGGGAAGCGCTCGTAGGACTGGTACCTGCTCGATCGACGTGGCATCTCGCGCCTGATTGCCGTAGCAACGCGCTGCCGTCAAACCCTAGCTACGCCGCGTCCTCGCCGAGCGCTGCCGCGAGGTCGAGCGACACGACGCGCAGCAGCTCAGCATCCGACAACTCGGTAAGAGCGGCCTCGGCGGCGCCTTCCAAGAGCTCATCCGAGAGCGCACGCTTGCTCGCGATCAAGTCGTCGATGCGCTCTTCGACGGTCCCGCGGCACAGGAGCTTGTGCACCATGACGGCTCGCTTCTGGCCGATCCTGAATGCGCGGTCTGTTGCCTGGTTCTCCACGGCAGGGTTCCACCAGCGGTCGAAGTGGATCACGTGTGAGGCTTGAGTCAGGTTGAGCCCAGTTCCGCCGGCTTTGAGCGACAGCACGAAGAAAGGCGGACCGTCCACGGTTTGGAACTCATCGACCAGCTTTGAACGTGCCTTGACCGCGGTGCCGCCGTGCAGAACGAGCCCGTCGCGGCCGAAGACTCCCGCGAGAAAGCTGGCGAGGGGAGCGCAGAGCTCACGGAACTGCGTGAAGACCAGCGCGCGCTCCTGTCGCTCGGCGATCGGCTCGCACAGCTCACGAAGGCGCATGAGTTTGCCGCTCGACCTTTCGGCGTAGTCCCCGTCACCCAGCCACTGCGAAGGATGATTGCAGATTTGCTTGAGGCGGAGCAGCGACGCGAGCACGAGACCCCGCCGCGCCATCGTCTCGCTCTGCTTCAAACTGCGCTTTAGATCCTGAACCGCCTCTTGGTAGAGCTTTGCCTGGGCGGCGGTCAGCCCTGCGTACGCCGTGAGCTCCGTCTTGGATGGCAGATCCGCGATCACCTTGGGGTCGCTCTTGAGTCGGCGCAAAATGTAGGGCCGCACGAGCTCTCGCAGCGGTGCATAGCCGCTGGGTGCCGTCGCGAGTCGCTTGGTGAGCTTGGTGAAGGACTTGCCGCTGCCGAGCAATCCCGGGTTCAAGAAGTCGAACAGCGACCAGAGATCGCCGAGCCGGTTCTCGATGGGTGTGCCAGTGAGCGCGATGCGTGCGTCGGCTTGCACAGATTTGACGGCGCGCGTGAGTCGGGCGCCTGGGTTTTTGATGGCTTGCGCTTCGTCGAGGATGAGCAGTCGCCAATTTCGCTTCGCGAGCCAGGCGAGCCGCTGCGCACCCGCATAGCTCACGATCACCAAATCGAGATCACTCGCCGTCTCTTCGAGCGCGCGCTCTACCTCTTCCGGTGGCGACACGGAGGCGTGAGCAATGCGCACCGAAAGCGTCGGCGCAAAGCGCGCGAGCTCCGACTGCCAATTGCCGATCAAAGACGCCGGCACGACGAGCAGGCTCGGGCGCTTTCGACCCTTCGCGGCCTCGCCCCGCTCGCCGAGCAGGAGCGCGAGCACTTGCACCGTCTTGCCCAAGCCCATGTCGTCCGCCAAACAGGCGCCGAGGCCGAGCCCCACGAGCATGCGCAGCCATTCGACTCCGGCGCGCTGGTAGGGGCGGAGCTCGGCGCGAAGCTCGGCGCGCTGACCGTTCGCTCCCTCTGCCTTCGGATCGCGCAAGGAGCTGAGCGTCTTCTTCAGCCACTCGCCGGCCCGGACGCCCGTCCACGCCGCGCTCGAACCGAGCGAACCGTCATTGTGCTCCGGATCGAGCCCCGCGCCCGCGAGCAGCCGCAAGGCCTCGAGCAGCGATAGGCCGTCTCTCTCGCCCTCGGCGAATTTTTTCCAGTGAGCGAGCGCCTCCTTCAAGCGCTCGGGATCGATCTCGACCCAGCGCCCGCGAACGAGTGCGAGACCTGCCTCGGAGCGCGTGATGGCACGCCACTCCTCCGCCGAAAGCTGGTCTCCGTCGAGCGCAACTTCTACGGAGAAATCGAGCAGCGCGTCGAGCCCCAATTTCGATGGCGGCTTCTTGCCCACGTTCACTTGCACGACGGGCCGCGCCCGATGCCGCGAGTTCCACCAGTCCGGCACCCTCACCAGCACTCCACTTTGCTCGATCAGCGGCACCTCTTGCAAAAACCGATGAGCTTCGCTCGGCGTCCACGCCAGCGGGTGATAGACGTCTCCCGAGTCGACGAGCTGCCGTATGAGTTCGCTCCTCTCGGCGGCACGCTGCACGGGCACCAGCACGGCCAGAAGAGCCTGGCGCTGGCGAGCGCCACCGTATTCGCGCAGCGCTTCGGCGAGCGGCATGTGTTGCGCCTTGGCCGCGCGCGAGAGCCGCGTCGTGTACGTCGCCAGAAATGCGAACGGATGCTCGGCATCGCGCTTGTTCTCCGCGAGATGAAACACCACGCGTCCCACGCCGTGCCAGGCTGGACTGAGTGCGCGCACGACCTCGAGCACGCCCCCCTGGCTCTTCGCAGCCTGTGCCGACAGCGCGTCCCACATCGCACTCCACAGCGCCTCGAGAACGACCGCGCTGAGGTACTCTCCGCCGAGCATCGGAGCTGCGGAGCTCGCGAGCTCGTCGAAATCGGGTGACGGCGGCGCGGTTGTGATCGCACCTTTCACATCGAGATCCGGCAGCGCACAGAGCGCCGTGAGAAACGAGCGACCGAAATCACGAAACCAGCCGAGCGCAGGTGGCAGATCCCCCTCGAGCTCTGCGCCGCCGAGCTGGACCAGACCCTCCCCCGTGCCGCGCTCGAATGCCTCGGTCAACCGAACGAGCCGCGCCGGCTCGAGCGCGATCGCGGCGTCCGACGCCGCAAGGCGAAGCTGTCCACTTGGAGCGAGCGCCAGATCGAGTGATGCGGATGCGGCGAGGGGCGACACGAGCCGAGGCTAGTACGGCGTCGCCGCGAGAAATCAATGAG
>JAEUAF010000938.1 GCA_019695485.1 Sorangium sp. | reverse complement strand
AGGTAGTGCCATTCGGTGCCGACGCCCTGGCCCGTCGACGCGGCAACCCAAACGATGTCCGTCGTGCCTGAGCCGTTCATGTCCGCGAACTGCACGCTGACGTTCGGGCCCTTCTTGGGCGTCTTCTTCACCGCGCGCGGCGCGTCGAAGGTGCCCTCGCTGATGGCCAGCGCGTAGTCGACTTGGGTCACACCGACGTGCACGAGGTCGACCCAGCCGTCGCCGTTCGGATCGATGGTTTTCCAGGGGTCTGAGGCGTCAAACGCGGGCACACCGCTCGCTTCGCGCGCCGCTTCGAACACCCCGCGTCCGCGACCGAGCCAATA
Organism: Sorangium sp.; assembly: GCA_019695485.1. Taxonomy (GTDB): domain Bacteria; phylum Myxococcota_A; class Polyangia; order Polyangiales; family Polyangiaceae; genus PMG-095. Next base: position 7,230 of record JAEUAF010000938.1, on the reverse strand, counting down.
CGCGAGGCCACCCGAGCGCAGATAGCAAATGTCCTCAATGCGATCGCCATTCACGTCGCAAAGCTCGGTCTTCCCGTCCGAGAAGCGCAGCGCTTGCTTCGCGTCGATCTTACCGACCAGTTTCGGCTCAGACCAATCGGTGCCCCCAAGATTGTAGCCAATGGCGAGCCCGGCGGGGGTGGTAAGCGCGACATCGGGGCGGCGGTCGCCGTCCATGTCCACCAGACGCACGTCCGCATCTTCGAAGGTGACGTCGGGCGCAGTGTGGATGCTAACTGGCGCCTTGAAGCTCGCCCCATCGTTGCCCGGAAAATACCGAAACGAGTCGGTGCCGCTCTTGGCGAAGAGATCGACCGCGCCGTCGCCATCGAGGTCGGCCAGACCCACGCCCGTGCTCCCCAACGTCAACGAAGGGCTGCGCGACGCGCCCCAATCGTCAGCCGGCTTCCAACTGAGGCCATCGTGATTGAGGTACGTGTGAAACGCGCCCGCCTGCGTCACGAGCAGATCGGGCAAGCCGTCGCCATTCAGATCGGTGAGGGCCACGTTTGGGTCAGAAGGCGACTGAAACGGCGGATACGCCATGCGCGTGACCTGGCCGTCCGTGGCAAAGCTCGCCTCGGTGTAGCTGAGCGACAGCGTGGGCAGCGCCGTTTTCCCGTCGGTGCCGACCACGTCCACCGTCGTCAGCAGCGAGCGATTTCCCGCGGCATAACCCAGCGTGTAGCGCCGCACCAAATCCCCGCCGAGCGTCACCTCGAGCGCGGTCACCCGCTTCGAGAGCGTTTTCCTGATGCCGGACGAGAACAGCGTGTGCACGTCGGGCCGCGCCTCGTAGCTGAGATCGATGCGCTGCCGCACACTCTTCGAAAAGTCGTTCCAAACGACCGCTTGCAGCAGAGCGTAGCCCGAGCTCGCGTCCCAGCTGTAAGCAATGCGATGGCCGTGCAGATCGACCGCCTCGCGCAACAAGTAGGTCGCAACCTTGTCGCCCTCTGCCTCCAGAAAGCCCTTGCCACCAAAGCGATAAATCGTGCCGTCCTTCGCGCGCACCTCCCAAGTCGCGCCGTCCGCGCTGCGCTCGACCCGCGCGAAACTGCCAGCCTCGTATTGCGGACGGTAGTAACCATCCGGCATCCTGAGCAGATCGCACGGCACCCCGAACCCCAAGAGCTCGAACGCATCCGAGTCATCGAACCTCGGCAACCCGTTTTCGGTACGCCGCCGAATACTGGGCACCCCAGAAATCCGAAACCCGAGCCCCACCTCCGACACACCCGCCCCACCGTCGTAGTCCAAACTCAACTTCGGCGCGAAACCGCCCGCGGCCGGCGGCATCGCGATGTCGATACCGTACGCGGCGGTGCCCGAAGCGAGCGAGGGCACGAAGTTCCGACCGAGTCCCTCGATCGAAGCGGGGCCCGAGGGCAGGCTAATGTGAGTTGGGCCGAGGCCGGATGCGTGGGCCGGCGGGGCGCCGAGCGCGAGCACGCTCGCGCCAAGCAGGGCTACCGTGGCCAGGCTGCGCAGCTGCGCGCGCAAGCTCTCTAGTCCGTTGCGGGATTGCCTTGAGCCGGGGCTTTTCCTGTATTCCACATTTGGATCTCGGCCCGGCCGAGGACCCGATTGCAGAGAAAGTGCGTGGCATGCGATCTTTCAATGAGTGCTCGGCGGAAAGATCGCACCGCTGCAGGGAGCGACGCTTGGCCCGGCGGGCCCGACCTCGGCGTGCGACGCTTTCGTTCACGCGGTGTGCTCGCTCAGCAGCTCAGCTGCCCTGCTCGCTCTTGTGGCGCAGCTGAAATTGGGCAGCTCACCTGCTCCATCGTATTGGCTCTCACCACTATCGACCAGGTGATGTGTTGAGCGTTTCGTCGGTGGTGAAGGCGGTGCTGACTTGGAGGGCCACCCGCCGAAACGCGGCGGAACGAAGCCCGGAGGGGCAAGCGAGACGGTGCGGTACGCAAGGACGACTATGGGGATATCGCGCAAACAACGCAAGGCGTGACTGACTCGGGAATCCGGAGCAGTTGCGTCGCGCGCGTGCGCGAGCGACGCAAGTATCGGGCTTGCGGCGACGGAGCGCGGCGATCTGCGAGGGCCGGCGCGCGCAGGCAACACGAATCCATGCGGGTCGCTGCGCGCGAACCGAGCCGTGAGTGACGGAGCAAGAAAGAGTAGGTCATGGCGCGCTGGTGGGTGGAGCCCGGATCGCGGGGAGTGTGATGCTCGCGAGCGGTGCGTTGCAGCAGGGGCAGGCGGTGACATCGCGACCTGTCAGTGCGAGTAAGCGCTGCTGCCACGAGCACGGAGCGCGCCGAGGCGCCAACGTGCCGAGCAGCGAGCGGGCACGGGCGCCGTTGTCGCGGTTCGCATAGAGACCAATGTGGCGAATCTTGTGGAATCCATCCGGCAGGACATGCAGGAGGAATCGGCGCAGCAATTCTACCGGTGGAATGGTTGCAGTCCCGAGCCCTTTGGTGCGGAAAGTAACTGCATTTTTGGTGACCGAGAGCAGGCGACTGTTGGCGAGACCGACGCGGTGAGTGTAGCGACCCAGGTACTGGAGCACGTACTCGCCGCGACTGAAGGAAGGTTTGGCGTAGGCGTACCAGGAACGCTTGGCGATTCTGCGCATCAGCTGTGCGAAGGCTTGTGGGTCTCGGAAACCTGGGAACTGCTTGAATCTTCCAGTGCGTTCGGCGTGACGGAGCGCTGCCATCATCTTGCCGCGCAACACTTGGCTCATGGCTTTGACCGGAAACAGGAAGGCGCGTGATGCAGGGCACCAGCGCGTTCCATCAAGCGAGAGTCCGCCGGCAGTTGCGATGACGTGCACGTGCGGATGAAGCTCAAGCTTGCGCGTCCATGTGTGCAGCACGAGCGTGGCGCCAAGGGTGGCAGACAGTCGGCTGTGCGCAAAGGTTTTGAGTGTGGCTGCGACTGCGCGAAACAGGGCACCGTAGATGGTGCAGGGCACGAAGGCAGCGAGCGGGCGAAGTTCCGCAGGCAGCGTGAAAACAAGGTGAAAATGCGGCACATCGAGCATGCGCGCGCGCTGCCCGTCGATCCATTTTTCTTGGGCGAGCGCCTGGCACTTGGGACAATGCCGGTTGCGGCACGAGTTGTATGAGGGGCGCTCGTAACCACAACGAAGGCAGCGATCGAGGTGCCCGCCGAGCACGGGCGTGCGACAGTTGGCAATGTCGGTGAGCACGCGCTTGTGCTGCCGACCCAATCTGCGCACGGATTCGAGCTCAGCACGGTGAGCACGGACGATGTCCGCGAAGTCCAGGCGCCCGACCCGCCGGGGGTCGGGCATTTGTCACCAGCGGTGGTGCGGCAAAAGGTCGAGCGGGCTTGGTGTCTGTCGCACCAATTTCTCGGTCACGCGCGCGTAGCGCGCAGTGGAGGAGATACTCGCGTGACCCATAAGGGCACCGACGACGCGCAGGTCCGTGCCTTGCTCCAACAGGTGCGTCGCGAAGCTATGTCGCAAAACGTGAGGCGTCACTCGCTTGTTGATTTGAGCCTGTTTAGCGGCGAGCAGAAGCGCCGTGCGTACCGTTGCGGCAGTCGGCAACTTGCCCCCTCTACTCATGAACAGAAAAGGCAGCGGAGGTCGCTCGCGAGCCCAGTACCGACGCAGCCACAAGTACAGAGACCGCGAGAGTTTCGCTTCGCGCGCCTTGTTGCCCTTGCCGTGGAGAACACGGAGGACGCCACGCGCACCGTCGATGTCATCCACTTCGAGCACCAGCGCCTCGCCGACTCGCAGCCCGGCGCCGTACATCACCATCGCGAGCGCCTGATACCGGGGATTGCGGATGGCTCGGAGCAGAGCCGCCACTTCCTTCAGGCTCAGCACCTGAGGCAGTGCCGAGTACTTCTTCGGGAGCTTGATGAACGACACGTCTTGCGGCCGACCAAGCGTCTTACGGTATAGAAACAAGAGCGCGCAGAGCTTGTAGCGGATGGTTGCGATGCTCCTGGGTAGCGCCACGACGCCATCGACGAACTGGCGCAGCTCCTCTCTCGTCACCTCTGCGACAGGCTTGCCGAACTGCTTCGACAGCGCCCTGATCGTCTCCAGGTAGCTCTTCTTGGTCTGCTTGGCGTATCCTGCTCGCGCCAGGTCCTGACCCATCTGCTCGATGCATTTGTCCACGATGGCCTCCTTCGGCGCCGCCGGTCCGGGCAGCGCTGAACACAAGGAGACACCTCGCCGGTCAGCGGGTCAGGCCTGGCCCATCAACCCGCCACAACCGCCGCGGAGCGGCTTCGTTCTGGACAAGCGCTCTGAGGGCCAAGGTTCGCGAGGTCAACCCGCGCAGCTGACGACGGGCTCAACCGGGCCAGTCGCTGTGCGTTCTCCCGAGGAAGGCGTGACCGTGCAAGCCGTGCCTGGCGTGCGTGCACCGACATACACGCGATTAGTTGAAGGGTCCGGGGCAGGAACGCTCACCGTCACCACCAACCCGCTGCTCAAGCGCTGCGCGGACGATCCGTTCTGGTGCAAGAAGGTCGACGAGCGCGATTCGGACCATGACGGGCTTGGTGACGCCTCCGACAGTTGCCCACGGGCTCCGCAAAACGATGCGCGGAACGGCGTGCTTCCGAACGACTTGCGGAAGAGGCTGGTCTCGATGTCGGAAGGAGGGTAGTCTAGGCGCTCGGTTGTTGGAGCGGAGGTCACCCTGTCCTCAGTTAAGCTTGTTGGGTTGGTGTCGGTCGGCGTGACGTGCGCGTGCGGCGGCGTGGCGGGGAGTCAGGGCGCAGGGGACATCGGCGGGCGCAATGCCGCGGGCGGTTCGGTTGGCGTCGCGACGAGCGGCGGCTCCAGCGCCACGGGCGGGGCCGCTGAGGTGGCGCTCGAAGACGGCAGCTGTAGCGTGGTTTGGGGCGATCCCGGGAACGACCCCGGTTACCGGGGCCTGCGCGGGACTGCGAGCGGTGAGCCGCTCACGGTCGATGCCGCCCACTCGCTCGGCTCACTCGCGGTGGTTTTCGCGGACGGCCCCGGGCCCACGCCGGAGTTCGGGGTCTATTTCGGCGCGTCGAATCTTAGCTTCGGCTGGGGCAGCGGCTGCGTTGGCAGTGTCACGTCCCCAACGGACACCCAGGATCACCCGCTCGACATCAGCTTGTCGACCTTCGTCGAACGACCGACGACCGACGCGCAAGGCTACCCCATGGTCGTCCCAGAGCGACCGCGCGCGAGCGGTCAGGTTCGGCTTCGAGGGGTATCTCAGGACGGCCCCGTGGACATCCTTGCGCATTTCTATCTCGACACGACCGTGTCCGATCCGACTGCTCCGCCCGTTAAGTAGGCGAATCGCCGAGGCGCCGAGCGGTACCCGTTTCGGAGATCCGGGAGGTGCGCTGACCGAGCTGACCAGCGCCGCGCTCCGCCGCATTGCTGAAGGACTCGCACCCTTCGTAGGCGCGACGAATGACCGGTGAGTTGAGTCGAAGGCTCGACACTCGACAGGTTGCCGCTGCACGGGGGTTGCGCTGGTTGCGCGCGGTGTCGGAGCGGGCGCACTGAGTGCGCCTTGGCTGCGGGTCCGCTTCCTCGCGAAGCGCGAGTAGCGAGCGACCATTCTTTGCGGCGCTCGCTACATCAGACGACGGTCAAGAACAGGCGGGGTTGATGGCACAAGGCATGCACGCCGCAGCCCCTGCGTGTCCGCTGACTGGCCACCCGTGAGGAGGCCAAAGCCGTGCCGACTCACTCTGACCGTCGATGCGCGCGGAGCCCGTGCGTTCCGCGCTCGGGAGGTGATCTATGTTCTGCAACCTTTCTGGCTTCGCACTTTTTCGCGCGCTCGCTCGGCCGAGCGGCATCGCCGTGGTCGCACTTCTACTCGGCAGCGGCTGCTCATCGGAGCCCGGTCGCGCGGAGGCTGAAACGACCGCGGTGACGAAGAGCGCGCTCACGCTTCCGACTGGTTCTGCGCCGCAGTTTTCATGCGGTCCCAACTCGACAGGAGCAACCAACACGGACAATGACGATACCTCTGCGCCGTGCGTCATCACGCGCACGCAGGTGGACGCGAACACCATCAAGATTCGCATCGATCGCCCGGTGGTTCATCTGCCAAGTTATGAGTATCCAATCGTGTTCGGTCCCGGCGATCGCGTCACGATATCGGCCGCTGGCGGCTGCGCGCAAACCGGAGGCGTTGGAAAGACCTGGAAACGCTACGTGAATCCCGAAGGCGACGAATCAGACGTCATCTATTTCGGCGGCATCAGCATTCCCGGTGCTCCAGATCCGCTGTTGGGTGGCGTCATCCTAGATGACAAACGCTTGCTCTCCGTGCTCGGGCACACCGTTGTCGTGCCCGATATCGCAGGCCTGCCTTGCAAAGGTAAGGGCGTTGAGCCTCCAACGCACTTGACCTTGACATATAAGGACGAGAACGGAGAGTTCTACAACAACGGTTACTACAGCAAAGACAGCGGGAACGGTTGCGATTCCCTGCCAGACGCATATGTGGAGCTCACGATCGTGCCAGGCGTTGGGGCACTCAGCACCGACCCGACCCCGCTCGCCGCGGCTGAGTTCGACATCATCACGGCCGATGTCCAAAGCGGTGGGCTCGACTGCAACCTCTTTCCGAACGATCCTCGCTGGGGCTGGCAAGAGCCCAGTGCCTACATCTGCCCCAACGAGCCGCTTCCTTGGCTCACGCATCCTGGCTGTGTGGGCGCCGCTTTGGATCCTCCGCAGACTTACCAGCCGACGACCTGGGATCCGGCTCCATTCCGCGATCCGATTACGCACCCTGACGTGCTCTTTACCTTAGGGCTCTTGTGTAGCCACGCGCCCTTCGAACTCGATCTCGCCGGTCACCGCAACTGGACCGAAGTGACCTACAAGGGCACGGTGCGCTGGGGCAGCTGGGACAGCCCGCTCACCGGAGATGACGACTACAACATCTATCTAGACAGCAGCCCGGCCGCCCAAATCGACGGCCACAACCTCGGATCAACTGCGTATAACGGTTCGGTGAAGGGTGAGTTCGATAGCGACGAAACAATCGATCGCTTCAGTACAGACCAATACCCCAACGCCCAAAGCCCTTGGTGGGGTGAGTTCCACACGGCCGTTGACCCGGGTTCCAACACCTATTACCTGACGCCAAACGACATGATCGACGGTCATGACGCGGTGATGATCGGCGTGATGGGTATCGACACCACGCACAATCCTTCGAGCGAGAT
>JAEUAF010000883.1 GCA_019695485.1 Sorangium sp. | reverse complement strand
AGCCGCGCTCGCTGCCGGGTGAGTGAGTAGTCGTAGGCATTCAGCGATTCTAGCCGGATTTTAGGGAGAAACGATACTTGAGCGCAGATCTGCCACGCCGCGCCGGGCGTCGCTAGGGGTCGATTCTGCGTCAGGCTCCAGTGTGCGCGTCGGCCTAAAGCTTGCAGAGCTGCGATCTTGCTGGAAGCCGCGGGCACGCGCCCGCTGGTGCAAAGAAAAGGAACCTGTGGCGATTACGTTGAGGACAATGCTGCTCGCCGCGCTGACGCTTGCCGGCTGCTGGATCTTGGTTCGCCTGCTGCCAGTCCTACTCGTGATTGTCGCAGCGCTGTTTCTGGTGGGCACGCTGGGACCTTTGGTCGATTGGCTGGAACGTCAGGGGTTGCGACGAGGCTTCGGCATCGGAGCCGTATTCGTCTCCATGTTCCTGGTCACGCTGCTGCTCGCCGCGTTGACTTTTCCGGCGCTCTTCAGCCAAGTGAAAGATTTGATCGACCACGAGCCAGAAATCCGATCCCAGCTCGCCGACCTATTGGCTCGTTCTCGTGTGACGAGCGGGCTCTCCCAAGCGCTTCGCAACGTGCACTATGACGCGCTCGCGAAACAAATCGCCGGTCCCGTCCTCGTGATGTCGCAGAGCATCGTCGAGGTCGTCGCTTACATCTTGAGCGCAGTCTTCCTGGCGCTTTACATTATGTTGGATCGAGACCGCCTGCGTGGCGGATTGTTCGCCCTCACACCGCGGCGGCACCATATCCGTCTTTCCTGCATTATTCTCAATTTAGAGACCATCGTCGGCGGCTATATCCGCGGTCAGCTCATCACTTCGTCACTGATGGCAGGCGTGGTGTTCGTCTTGCTCACTGCGCTCGGCGTAGCAAACCCCGTGGCCGTCGCCGCCTTTGCAGGAGCCGCTGACGTATTGCCGTACATCGGCGTATTTCTGTCGGTCGGCCCTGCTGCCGCAGCTGCGTCGGGCAAAGGGCTCGTCATCGTGCTCGTCGTAGTCGGAGTGCTGCTCGCCTATGAAGAGTTCGAGAGTCGCTTCTTGATTCCCAAGATCTACGGCAGCGCACTGCGCTTGCCGTCGTCCATCGTGCTGGTGGCGCTCCTCTGCGGTGGGACCTTGCTCGTAATCGTGGGCGCCTTGTTGGCGCTACCCGCTGCCGCCGCCATCCGCATGTTGGTCGAGCAGCTGCGCTTCGCACTACCGGGCGAGGCGGCAGATCCGCTAACCGAACAGCTCGATCAACGCGCCGAGCGCGATTACCGGCAACGCGCGAGCGGGCTCGACGCGACGGCCTCGGCGGCGATCGCTGGCGAGATCGCAGCCGCTCTGCAGAACGCCGAAGACATCCGCCCATCGAGCAGCCCTCCCCGCTAAGCTGAGCTCGGTTGCAGTAGGCTGCAGTAACCCAATCCCACATACCCGGCCCCGCTACCTGCGCTCACCCATGACGGAAGAGGATCGGCACCGTCAGCGCCGCCCAAAGGCTGAGGCTTAGCCCAGGCAGACAAAACTCCTGTCAATTTGGATAGTTATCTAGCGGAGCGCTGGGTGGCGGCTTGACGGCGGGGCCAGGCGGAATCACCTTATCCGCCCATCCGCATACCAGGATATGACGCTATCCCAAACCATTGAGACCCTGCACCTGCTCGGGGACGAGAGCCGGCTTCGTCTGTGCGCGTTGCTCTCGGAGCGGGAGCTGTGCGTCACGGATCTGGTGCGCGTGACCGGAATTTCGCAGTCGCGGGTGTCGACGCACTTGGGACGCCTGAGGGACGCGGGGCTCGTGCGCGATCGGAAGCAAGGGGCGCAGTGCTTCTACGCGCTGGCCTCGGACGCGCTGCCGAGCACAGTCAAAGCAGTGCTGGAGGAAACCTCGAGGTCGAAGGATGCGACGTTGCTCGGCGACAAGCAGCGCTTGCTCGAACTCGAGTTGGAACGTCGCCAAGGGTTACCCGAATCTGCCGCGGATGACCTCGAGCGTTACTATTCCCCGGGGCGCACCTGGCAGTCGTTGGCGGTCGGCATCGCGGCGTTCTTGAAGCTCGGTGATGTGCTCGACGTGGGTTCGGGCGACGGCGCGGCCGCCGCTGCGTTCGCGCCCTACTGTCGCTCGCTGACGTGTATGGATACGAACGCGCGGTTGATTGAGGCGGCGGCCGAACGGCTTGGCAAGTTCGACCACGCGCGTGCGCTGGTTGGCGACGTGCACGAGTTGCCGTTCGCCGAGGCGAGCTTCGATTCCGTGCTGCTATTTCACACGCTGACCTATGCCGAGCGCCCGGCGCAAGCGCTCGCCGAGTGTTCGCGGGTGCTGCGACCGGGTGGGCGCTTGGTCGTGCTCTGCTTGGCCGAACACCAGCAGCACGAAGTGACCGCGCGCTACGGCGAGCGGCACCCAGGCTTTTCGCCGGCCGCCCTTGCTCGCCTGCTCGGCAGCGCGGGGCTCTCGGTGGTCGCCGTATCAGTCACAAAAAGAGAGACGAAAAAGCCACACCTTCAAGTAG
>JAEUAF010000583.1 GCA_019695485.1 Sorangium sp. | reverse complement strand
TTCAGCGCGAAGTTGGGCGGCAACGGGGCGGAGCTCGATCGCCTCGCCTGGGACGTACACGCGTACTTGGCGCTGAACGGGGCGCTGCACGACGCGGCGATTGCGGCCTGGGAGCTCAAGCGCGTGTACACGACCGCAAGACCTATCACCCTGGTGCGTTACTTGGGCGGGCTCGGCCAGCGCTCCGATGCCGCGGGGCCCTCGTATAATCCCGGAGGTTTACCATTGGTCGACGGCGTGATCGAAGTGATCACCAAGGAGAGCTCGGCGCCTGGCGAACGCCACGCGCACCTCGCGCGCTACCTAGGGGAGATCGCGGTGCGCGCCTGGCGCGGCGAGCCTGGCGATCGGAAGCACGACCACGGCGGGGTCGGCTGGATTCGGGCGGCAGAGTGGGCGCCCTATCAGCGTCGCACCTTCGTGACGCCGGCGTTCCCCGGTTACGTTTCTGGTCACAGTACGTTCAGCCGCGCGGCGGCGACGGTCTTGAGTGGTCTCACCGGCAGCGAGTTCTTCCCCGGTGGCCTTGGCTCCTTCACGTGCGACCCAGGCTACCTGGTGTTCGAGCAAGGGCCGTCGGCCCGGGTGCAGCTGCAGTGGGCGAGTTATTACGATGCCGCCGATCAGGCCGGGCAGTCCCGCATTTTCGGGGGCATTCACCTTCGCCCCGATGACTTCGACGGCCGCCGCATCGGAGCCCGAGTTGGAGCGGCAGCGCTCGACCGCGCGAGCAGTTACTTCGATGGCAGCGCCGCGCCGTGAGCACCCCTCGCTTCAGCGCAGGATCTGCGAGTTGTCGACGCTGGCAGGGCTTTTGGCGATGACGTAGCAGCCCGGCAGGTCCGGCGTCTCGAAGGTGCCGCGCGGATTGTTTTGGAGCAGTGAGTCCTTGAACGTGATGGTGCCGCTCTTGTCGTTGCTGACGAAGAAGATCGCGCTGCCGCCTTCGTTCGCCATGTTGTTCTCGATCAAGCTGCTGGTGACGTTGAGTACGATCTCGTTGCCGTCGTTGTAGATCGCGCCGCCATTGCCACCCTGTCCGTCGTTTGCGCCGTGGCCGACCGCGTTATTGTCGGAGAACACCGAGTTGAGGATGTTCCACGACACACCGATACTACTGATCGCGCCGCCATTGGCGCAGGAGTTGCCGAAGCCGGGCTTACCGCCGAACGTGCTGTTTACGATAGTGGCAGGCCGGCTAGGGCCGGCGCCGGGCGCGACGAGGTAGTCGAGCTTGCGGATGGCACCGCCGCCGACGTCGGAGCCGAGGTCGTCGCAAACGTTGTTGAAGAAGCGCGCGTTGACCACTTTGAGGCTGCCGCCTTGCGCGTGGATCGCGCCGCCTCCGCCCCCGTTGGTCGTGCCCTCGGGGATGCCCTTGGCGCTGCCGTCGATGAACGTGATGTTTTGCACGACGAGCTCGACACCGGGGTTCGTGTTGCAGTCGCCGGGGCCGGGTGGGTAGACCTGAGCTTTGTCGCACGTGGCCATGTAAAGGATGCGGGTCTTCCCAGCGCCACTCAAGGTGACCTTGTTACCGCCGTCGATGACAAGCTTCGTGCCTGTGTCGTTGAAGACCTTTGCCGTCGAGTTAAGCACGATGGTGACCGGGTCCGGTCCGCAGTCGAAGGTGATGACGCCACCCTTGGCGACTGCGCTGACGAACGCATCCCCGCTGCAGCTTGCGGGCGTCCCTGTGCCGATGACCGTGGTCGGGGCTGAGACATCCTCGGCCTGCGCCTGCGCCGGGATCGCCGCGTGACCGTCGGCATAGCCTGCTGGCGGGCCGTCCTCAGCCTTGGTTTGCGGCGCCGTAGGGCCCGCGCTCTCGGAGCCGCACGCGGCACAGGTGACGAGTGTGAGCAGCAGAGCGGCGAGAACGGCTGAGGGACTCGGCATCCCACAAAGCTATCGCGGCGCGCAATTGCGCTGCAACGGCGCGCCGCGACCACATCGTCTTCCTCGCGCATTTTGGGGGGGACTCGCCATCCCCGCCACGCAGAGTTCAGCCGACTCGGCGCAGCGTGTTGCGATCGGTGTGGGCGATCGGGCCACCCCGCGAGTGCACGTAGCTCGTGCAGGTCTCGTAAGCGAACGTCCCAGCGCCGACGCTGATCTTGCAGGTGTATTTGGTGGTGCGCGCGTTCGCGGCCAGGTAAGGGCCCGAGAGGATCCCGTACACCTCGTTGCCCACGTTGGCCTCGAGCGAGAAGCTCGAGTCGGTCGCCTTTGCCGTACCGCCCGCGATGAGCGTCGAGCCTCTGGGCACCATCAAGCAGCGCATGATGTGACCGGACTCCGCGTCCCATAGCCAGTAGCCGACCTCCGTGTGAAACGGGTTCTCTTCATTCACTCGGAACGCTGCCATACGGTAGTCGAGGCCGTACAGGTGTTGCGGGCCGTTATCGACCGGGCCGAACGCGGCCAGCGTCACTTGCTCGCGGTACGGCGTCTCGCCGATGCGACCGGTCGCGTTGTGGAAGGAAACGTCGAGCCCCTCGTTGCCTTCCCATTCACCGATCAGGCCAGCGAGAGGTCCCCATGCACTGAGGTCTGTCATGGCGCCAATCATACCCATTTCGACCCTGGTTTGGTCGAGATGCAAAAAACGCCCTACACTGTCGGCGTCAGCCGATGCCCGCCTCCGAAGTTCCCGACGCCGCCCTGGTCGCTTCTGCGCGCGACGGGGATTCAGCGGCGCTCACGGCTCTCATCGCGCGCTACTCGCCAAAAATCATGCGATTTGGCATGAAAATGTGTCGCGACGAGGAGGACGCGCGAGAGGTGATGCAAGACACCTGGCTGGCGGCCGCGCGCGGCGTCCGTGATTTTCGCGGGCAAAGCTCGCTGTCGACCTGGCTCTACAGCATCGCGCGCAGCTTCTGTATCAAGCGCCGCCGTCGAACCGTCGGCGAGCCCGAGCACCTCGAGGCGCTCGACGAGCTCAGCGAGGACCGAAGTCCCGGGCTGGTCGCTCAGCAACGGCCGGACGACGCGGCGGCGGCGCGGGAGATCGAACTCGCCCTGGAGCGAGCGATTCTCGCGCTCGAGCCCAGTTATCGAGAAGTACTGCTGCTGCGCGACGTCGAGGGGCTGTCGGCCGCAGAGGTCGCCGAGGTGGTGGGGGTGAGCGTGGACGCCGTGAAGAGCCGGCTTCATCGCGCGCGTGCGGCCGTGCGCGCGCGCCTCGCTCCGCTCTTGAGCGACGAGCCACGCGCGCTGCCGGAGGCGACCTGCCCGGACGTGATTGAGCTGCTTTCCCGGCACGTCGAAGACGATGTCAGTCCCGCCTTGTGTCGGGAGATGGAGGCTCACGTCGCGAGCTGCGCGCGTTGCGCTGCGCGCTGCGACTCATTGCGCAAAGTGCTTTCTTTGTGTGAGGTCTCCCCGTTGCCGCGCGTCGCGCCCGAAGTGGAAGCGCAAATCCGCGCGGAAGTGCAACGAGTGCTCAACGAGCCTCGCGGAGTTGTGCGCTAAGGCCGCTGAGCGAGCGCCCCTCTCAGTCTTCCTGATCCGGCTGCGTCGTGAGGGTGAGGGTGAGGGTCTGCGTGCGGTAAGCGACGCGATCCGCGGCGGCGTCGGAAGAGTAGGCCTTGTGCGCACCGAGGCTCGACTCGAAACCAACTTTGAACGACGAGTAGCCGGCTTCGATGCGAAACACGGGGCTGAGCCAGCTCCCGCTATCCGAGATGGGTTGGCCGCTGTTGAAGGAGACGAGGCTCACGCCGGCGCCTCCGCCCAGCGAAATGGCCCAGTCCGAATAGCGCGAAGCGTGTCTGCCAATCCGAAACATTGCCAGAATAGGTAATTCGAGCGCGCTGCCGACTTTGGTTTCCGCGCGCGCATCCGTATAGTTCGAGGTGCTGCCGCTCGCCACACCGCCGAGCATCAGGTGAAGCTCTGGCAAGAGCCCGATGCTCAGGTTGGGCGTGTAGCCGACCAACGGCAGGTAGTAGCTGCCGGAAATACCACCGAAGTCGGCGTTGGCGCCATCGACGCTGGCCCGCATCGAACCTCCCATGCCGTCGGGCGAGGCGATGCTGCCAGACAGGCCGAGCGAGAACAGCGATACGCCGAGCCCGAACTCGTGCGTGCGCAGATCCGCGAACCACAACCCGACGTACGGCCTGCGATTGAGCTCCTTGAGCGGAACCAGGCCGCTCGCGTTCACGACCGCTCGATCGTCCGCACTCGCGTCCGCCTCGGGCTTTTCGGCGGGCGCCTTCTCGCACCCTGTCGCGTCGGGTTCGCACGGGGTTTCAGCGTGCGCGACGTGCGTGAACAGGAGTGCTGACGCGCCGAGAGTACCGAGCCGTCGCCTCACGGACACGGCGCCGCTCCCTGCTCGCCGGCGCACAGATCGAGCCGTTGTAACAAATCGTTCGGATATTCTTTCATGGCTTTTGCTCGAGCCATGCCAGACTTCGCGGAATAGAAGACGGCGAAGGGCAGCTCGACGACGCCACCGATTCCAATGCCTGCTCCGAGATAGAAGGGCACGCCTCGGCCGTTGCTACCGTGCGTGGCAAGGTCGTTTACGATCAGCGCGAATCCGCCGACGATGGCGCCGAGCCCCGTATAGAGCAGCCACTGCGACGTGCTCGAATTGGACTTGGATTCTTCGATGGCTTGCGCGGTGGTGCTGTTCGGTTCCACCGCGGGTAAGAGGTCGCCCACATGGCGGACGCGCGTGCCGTCTCCGAGTTTCAAGTAGTCGACCTCGGAATAGCTGGTGGTGTAGTTCTTGTGGTAGGTCGTGACGTGTCGCACCAACATGCTGCGCGGCGACAGCCGTTCATAGGCGGCCACGCGCTCTTCCGCGGGTGCATCGGCCTCGGGAACGCGCAGCGTCACGTGTCGGGCACAACCGCAGGCGAGCACTGGCAAAAGCCAGAGCCGGCTCTTTAGAAGAACGCCTAGGGACTTGCCGAACCGGCGCCGGCGCAGAGGAATCGTCATCAGTTAGCCTGAGTGAGTGGGCGGCCCGGCTTTTACGAAAATAAAAGCAGTGAGCGCCAGTCCCAATTCGCGCGACGCTGCGCGGCTCACGGTCTGGCGAGGCCTGCGCAGCGCCTTGGGCTCAGCGCGACGCGCTCGGGGCCGGTGAACTCAGCGCGGCGCCGATGAGTCGCTCGACGCGCGGCAGGTACGCCGAGCCCGGATGCGCCGCCTGAAATCGCGCAGCGCGGGCGCGCGCGTCGGGCGCCCGACCCAAACGGGTGAGAGCGTCGATGGCCAGCACCTCGCGCTCTTGCCCGAGCACGCCGCGCGGGAATAGCTCCGCGTGCCGATTGGCGAGCGCGAGGGCGCGGGCCGGATCCGACGCGAGCGCGGCCTGAGCTTCGCGGAGCATGCTGAGTTCGTCCACCTTGTCGCCGCTGCGCGCCGACGCGGCGTGCGCGGGGTGGGATGCGGGCGTCGAGGCACTACTCGCGGGCTCGGGGGCGCTGGGTGCGGCAGGAACTTCACTCGGGGTGGCGCCCGCAGTCGCGTTCGGCGTCGACGGCTGAAAACTAGCCGGCGCACGTGGCGGAGGGGCGGGGTTGTTGGGGTCTGAGGCTGAGTGGATGGCGCGTTCGGCCCAATAAAATAGGCCGGCCGCGCAGGCTGCCGCTGGCAGCAGCCAGGCCAGAAGCCCGGCGGAACGCCTCAATGAGCGGAGTTTCTGAGGATTTCTGCGTGCAGGTGCGGGCAACCTCGCGCTCGGCAGCCGCGCGCGCAGCGCCGCG
>JAEUAF010000555.1 GCA_019695485.1 Sorangium sp. | reverse complement strand
CATCACCGGAGTCAAAGGCTGAGCCATGGCACATAAAAAGGGCGGCGGCTCTACACGCAACGGGCGCGGTTCCAACGCACAGTTTCGCGGCGTGAAGGTGTTCGGCGGCGAAGCCGTGCGCGCGGGTGGCATTCTCGTGCGCCAGGTCGGTCAGACCATCAATCCAGGGCGAAACGTGGGCGTCGGCCGCGACTACACGCTGTTCGCTTTGGTCGATGGCACCGTCGCCTACGAACACGACAGCAAAACCAAGCGGCGCGTCTCCGTGTACCCGGTGCGCACCGAGCAAGCGGGCGCCGCGAGCTGAGTTACCGCGTATTCGTCTCTGACGTCGACGGCACGCTGCTCGGTGCGAGCGGCCAAATAGCCACGTCCGACGCGGAGGCGATACGCGAGCTGCAACGGCGCGGCGTCGCGGTGACGCTGTGCACGGGGCGCATGTACTCAGGAACGCGGGCCCTGGCCGCCGAACTCGGCGTGCTGGAGCCGCTCGGCTGCATCGACGGTAGCCACATCGTGGACGCCGCGAGCGGTCGAGAGCTCGCGACCGCGCCGCTGTCGGCTCCGGGTGTGCACGCGCTGCTCGGGGCGTTGGAAGAGCACGGCCCGGCCGCATTCGTATTTTCGAGCGATCGCGTCTACTTCGACGACGAAGGCGCGCACTACCTGCCCTACGTCACGACTTGGTCCGATCAGACTGAACAGCTCGGCTCCGTGCTCGACCGCGACCATTGGGACACCGAACGCCCGATCGCTGCGCTCGTCGCGCTCGGGCATCAGCGCCAGGTCGAAGGCGTGCATGCCTTCATCGCTGCGCAACAGGACTCGACGCTGCAGTCGGTGTACTTCCCGCTCAGGCGGGAGACCTTCGACGGCGTGTGGGGGCTCATCGTGCGCGCCGCGGGGGTCGACAAGGGCACTGCCATCGAGTGGCTCGCCGCGCACTACGGCGTCACGCCCGACCAAGTGGTCGCGATGGGTGACTGGTTCAACGACATCCCGATGCTGGAGCGCGCTGGGCGCTCGTTCGCCATGGCCCAGGCCCCGGACGAGGTGAAAGCCTCGGCGAAGGAAGTCTTGCAGGCGGACATCTGGAGCGGTGGTGGCGTGCGCGAAGCAGCGGAGCGCTGCGGGCTTTTGTGATGGCCGCCGCACTCGGCGAGAAGATTGCCGTGCTGGCACCGGAGCTTGCCAGCCAGATCGCCGCGGGGGAAGTCGCCGAGCGTCCCTCCAGCGTCGTCAAAGAGCTGATGGAGAACGCCCTCGACGCCGAGGCGACGCGCTGCGACGTCGAAATCGACGGCGGCGGCATCACGCGCCTCGCGGTCAGCGATGACGGCTTCGGGATGAGCGACGCCGATGCGAAGCTTTGTATCGAACGCCACGCGACGAGCAAGCTGCGAGCGGTTGGCGACCTGATGCGCGTGCGCTCTTACGGGTTCCGCGGCGAGGCGCTGCCGAGCATCGCCTCGGTAAGTCGCTTCAGCTTGAAAACGCGCACCAAGGAGAGCGACGCGGGCATCGAAGTCATCGTGGAGGGCGGCGCGCCCCCCGTGTTTCGCGCGCTCGGCATGAGCGTGGGCACGCGCGTCGAGATCAACGATTTGTTCTTCAACGTGCCCGCGCGCAGGAAATTCCTGCGTTCGAGCGCGACCGAATCGGGTCACATCACCGAGGTCGTGGAGAACGCCGCGCTGTCTCGCCCGGACGTGACCTTCACGTTGGTGCGCGACGGCCGCCGGGTGCGTGAGCTCTTGCGCGCGGCCTCCCGCGGCGATCGCGTCAAGAGCTTGCTGGAAGACGAATCGCTCGCCACTTGCGTCGGCGAGCGCGGACCACTCAGAGTCGAAGCCTATCTGTCGCGCCCAGAATCCGCGCGCACCGGCGCCGGCGGCCTACACTTGATCGTCAACCAGAGACCGGTGCGCGATCGCGCATTGTTCGTGACCATCGCTCACGCCTACGGCAGCGTGCTCGAGCGCGGGCGCTATCCGCGCGGTGCGGTGTACCTCGACATTCCGTACGAGCTCGTCGACGTCAACGTCCACCCCCAAAAGGCCGAAGTGCGCTTCGCCGATCCGCGGGCAGTGGGTGACGCGCTCTATGGCATCCTGTCACGCGCGTTGGCGGGCGCCTTTTCGTTACCGGAGCTGCGCCCGACTCGCTCCTTTGCGAGCGAAACTCGGCGCGACCTGCCACTGCCGACCTTCTCGCGAGCGCAGGCCATCGCGCCGCGCAGCTCAGCCCTGGCCGAGCCGAGCGCCCCCGTAGACAACGCCCTGTTTTCGCCACGAGAGCCCGCAGCCGCGCCGCCCGCGCCCCCGTCACAGCCTGTGTTGCGCACGGCGGAGGCGCCCTTTGCGTCCGCGCTCGCCTTTCGCGACGCCGCTCCCGCGCCGATTCAGCCGAGCGAGAACATGACTTGGTCGAGCCTGCGCTTCGTCGCGCAGCTCCGTCAGACCTATCTGTTGTGCGAAGGCGCCGATGGTCTCTACGTGTTGGACCAACACGCGGCCGCCGAGCGCGTGACGTTCACCCGCTTACGTCGCGAGTACCAGTCGCGCGCCGTTCCCTCGCAGTCCCTGCTATTTCCAGCGATGGTCGAGGTGACCGCCGCGGAGGCCGAACTCGTCGAGGCGCGCGCCAAGGAGTTCGCCGAGGTGGGGCTCGACGTGCGCGTGCGGGGCGCGGAAAGCGTGAGCGTCCACGCCGTGCCCAAGCTGCTCGCCACCGGGAGCCCCGAACGCCTGCTGCGCGATTTGTTGACGGAAGTGACGCGCAAGGGCGAGCGTGCGTTCTCGGACGCCGTCGATCTCGCGCTCGCCACCATGGCGTGTCACGGCAGCGTGCGCGCCGGCGATGTGCTCGCCGAAGACGAAGCGCTGGCGCTGCTTTCGGCGCTCGACGACGCCGATTTCGCGGGCCATTGCCCGCATGGCCGTCCGGTGGTGACCTGCATCGGCTGGGCGGAGCTCGAGCGCAAAGTCGGACGGCGCTGAGCGCGGCGCATACCTCGAATGTCGGACGTCGTTGATTCCAAGGATGAATTGCCTTTGTTGGTGGTCGTCGGTCCCACGGCCTCCGGCAAGACCAGCCTCGCCACCGAGCTCGCATTGCGCCACGCCGGAGAAATCATCACCGCGGACAGCGTGCAGGTCTACCGCCACTTCGACATCGGAAGTGGGAAACCGACGGCCGCCGAGCGCGCAGCTGTCGCGCACCATCTGCTCGACATCGCGGATCCGCGCGAGAGCTTCGACGCGGCACGCTTCGTCGAGGCCGCTAGCATCCGCATCCGTGAGATCCGCGCGCGGGGTCGGCTTCCGATCGTGTGCGGCGGAACCTTTCTTTGGGTGCGCGCGCTGATTTACGGTCTGGCCAAGGCCCCGCCGGCCTCCGCCGAAATCCGCGCCCGACACCAGCAGATCGCGGCTGAAAGCGGGCGCGCCGTGCTGCACGCGGAGCTTACAGCGGTAGATCCGACCAGCGCCGCACGCCTGTCGCCCAACGACCTCATGCGCGTCAGCCGCGCGCTCGAAGTCCACGAGCTGACCGGGATCCCGCTCAGCCGCTGGCACGCCGATCACGGCTTTCGGAACGCGCTCTATCCTGCTCGCTTGCTCGGCGTGCGCCGCAGCAGAGAAGAGCTCGACGCTCGCATTGTCGCGCGCGTCGAAGCGATGTGGGCCGCGGGCTGGCTCGCGGAGGTCGAGCGTCTGGTCGAGCTCGGGTTCCGGGACACGCGACCGATGGGCGCCGTCGGCTATCGTCAGGTGCTCGCCGCGCTGTCGAACCCAGCCGTCGACCCCAGCACGCTGCTGCCCGCGATCGTGCGCGCCACGCGGATCTTCGCGCGGCGACAGCGCACCTGGTTGCGTGAAGAAGCGGTCGAGTACCTGGACCCCGAAGGGCGCGAATTCTCGCTCGAACAACGCGCTCCGTCGTTTACGCCGTAGGGCCGCCGAACGCTCAGGCTTGGCCGTGCTTCGGCTGGATCATGAGCAGGCGTCGAAAGGTGCGCACGCGCGCCTCGACGTCGGGCAAGCGCCCTCCGCAACCGGCGCCAGCGTAGGCGGCCAGCGTCTGCGCGATGAGCTCAGTGCCACGGGCGCGCCCGGCGCACATGTTGCGGCTGCGGCTGAGAGCCTTGGCTGCTTCACGCGCCGCAAGCCGCGTCGATTCAACGTCCAGGCCCGCCACGTGAATCCACTCTTCACGAGGCAGCGAGGGCTGCACATGCAGTTGCCACAAGCCGCGCGCGCGCCCGTGATCACACTCGTAGGGTTTACAATTCCCCTCGTGAATGCGAAGCGAGAACCGTGTCTCGTGCCAGGCCACCGTCAAGAGCAGCGTGGCAAGTTCACGTTGCCTGCCCGACCAGCCCTCCGCGCTTTCCGCCACGTCGGCGATCGCCTGCGCGATGACCTGCGCCTGCGCTTGTTTCTTCGCCAATAGCGCAGCACCGACGTCCTCGTGGAACGTTGGCAACGACGCGATGGCCGCCAAAAGATAGCTCGTAAGATTCACGGGATTTGGTCCCCGCCCAAGTGCGACACACGCAGCAAGCGCCGTCTGCACGCCCTCCTTTTAGCACTGTCCTTCCCAAAACAAGCGCAGCTCACAACAATGCAGCATGCGAGTTCTGAACGAACTTGCGGAACGACATCCCAAAGTGCGCGATTTAAAACGAGTTGCGCGCGGGCCGGCCGGGGGGTCAAGCGGCGCGGATTTTTTCGCGTGGGCCCGATCCTGCGTTCACGAACGCGGTGGCGACGTCTCTTTCACGCTCGGTCGAGTGGCGAAACGCGAACGATACGTTTCGATGCTCGCGTAGCCAGTGCTCAGTAACTCCGGCGCGCGCAGCTCGCAATAGCCGAGCGCGCTGAGCACGGCTGCGTCGGCAAGCGAGAACTCAGCGGGCGTGAGCGAACCATGCGTCGCAAGTTGAGTTTCAATCACACGCAGACCGGCGCGCGCCTTGTCGTGCTGACGTTCGACGACTCGCGGGTCGCGCCGCGCTTCACTGCGTCGCCCCTCCAACATCGCGAGCACGACTGCGTCCGCCATACCATCGGCCAGCGCTTCCCAGCGCCGTTCGATCGCGCGCGCGAGCGGTGCGATCGGGATCATGCGCGGCACAGGCTGCAGGGCTTCGAGGTACTCGACGATCACCACCGAGTCGAACAGATGTTCGCCGTCGTCGAGTTCGAGCGTAGGAATCTTCGCGAGCGGGTTCTTGCTGCCAATGTCCACGCCGAGCTCTGACGGATTCAGATCATCGAACGCGATCGCCTTTTCGCGAAGCACGATCTTGACCTTGCGCGCGTAGGGACTCGTGGGACTCGACCAGAGCTTCATCGTTCTAACTCTCGAAAAGACGGCCGACAGCAGACCGCGGCTGGGGGGCTTACGCTCGGTCTCACCGTCGGCCGTCGGGTTTCATCTTAGAGCGAGTTCCGCCCACCGGTAACCGGAAAGCACCGATCCTGGAGCTCAGCGCACGAAACGTCACCCCGAGGGTTCATCAGCCGAAGCCATCGAACCGCAGCGGACGACTTCAAAACGCGAGCGCGGCGTGAACGCCAACACGAACCCAATCGAAGGCGTCAGAGTCCTTGATCAGGACCGCGTCGTATGCCGCGTGAACGCCGAGGTCGACGAGCGGAATGATCGTCAGATCGAGCGTTAACCCCGCGTCCACGGTGGGTCCGCTCCGGCTCTCATCCAGCACCTTGAGGCTGCCGTAGCCAACATGCGCGAAGATGCCCGGCTCCAAGACCTTACCGAACGCCACGCGACCTCCCAAAGAGCCGGCCAGCAAGCGCGGCTCCGCAACCCCGCCGAACCAATAGGCCCCACCTCCAACCTCGGGGGTGATGGACAGCACCACCAAGTCGAGCTTGTAGCCGTAGCGGAGGGCGAGCCCCTTGCCGGGATCGACCCCCGACTCCTGAATCGGAATCGCGTAGTCCAGATCTAGGCCGAGGCGGGATCCGCCCTTGGCATTGGCCGCGCCCGCTGTGAAAAGGCAGAGCGCACCGACCGCCAGCCCGAGGGCGCCTGGAAGCCGCACCGTGTGGCGAAAGCGCGCCCCACTCGGAACAAGGTGTGCTGTTTCGGAAGACTCGAGGTGAGTGTTCGGCATTTACGAAAGACTCCACGCAAGTTTCAGGCCCGACCGCCGCGCCCGAGGGGAGCGCGCGATTCGTTCAGCCGCCCAACGCGATGGACGAATCAAGCAGCTCCAAGAATGTGCTTGGTCTCGCCGAGGCCGCGAGCCCCACGCTGGGCGCGAGGACGTCTGCGCTAACAGCGGGCCGAGCCACCAGCTCCCGGAGCAAGGGTGCACTTTCTGATACGTCAGCGAAGCCCGCGCCTTCCCTGGCCGCGGGCATGGTGGCGAGCGGCGGCGCCGCGGGCACGGACACGATCTGAGCGGCCAGCGGCGCTTCGATCACGGCTTCGCCGAACCGCTGCTGGTGCGCGCCAAGTTCCTCGCGAGCTTCGGGGGGCGGAACCAGCGACTCATCGTACTTGCCAGCCGACTCGCGTGCGGGCAGCGGCACCTCGAGCTCGTCCGGAGGCGGTGGCGAAGATACCGGCGGGGCCGTGCGGTCGAGTTCGAGCGCGGGCCCGGCTGCTTCTTCGAGGTCGATGGTCTGCCCAAGCTGCTCGAGGGTGGGACCCGAGGCCGGCGGGGCCGGTCTGGAGGGCGGGCCAAACGGTTGTTCGAGCGAGTCGAACGAGCTCATCGGCGCCGCCTGAGCGGGTTGCATCAGCTCGTCCTCGAGCAAGTGCATGTCGGGCACATTCGCGGACGCCATCGGCGGGGGCGCGGCTTGGGGTCCCGACTCGGGAGGCGGAGTCTTGAACGGGACTTCGCGACCGTCATCCCCTGTCATATCCGCGGCGAGTTCGTCTTCGAGACTATGCGCCGCGCGCGGACGTTGCGACGACGCTGGTGGTTCTTCTTCCCGCTCCTGAACCTGCACGCCGCCACTCGGCGGAATCGACTCGAGCATGTCCGACGAGATCTCGAGCAGATCCTCTTCACCGAGCGCCTCGGGAGGCGGCGTGTCCACGACCTCGAGCTCGGAAGCTTGGGCAAGCGGTGCAGCGACGGCCACGGGCTCCGGCCAATCCGATTCTGGAGCTTGAACGGGCGCGACTGGCTGGGGCGCAGGCCGCGCCGCCACGGGGGGAACCGGCCGTGCTTCTTCGACGGGGGCGATCGGAGCCGGTGGCGCCGGAGGAGGCGCAAATGCAACGGGCGGAGCCGCTTCGGGTGGCGCTTTCGCGGCCGCGGGCGCGAAACCTAGGAATGTCGCGGGAGCAGGGACGGCTTTGAGCGGCTCGTGCGGAACCGCGGCGCTCCCCCGCGCTTCGGACGCGCGGCGGCGGACCCGCTGCAGCAAGGCCTCCAGACGCTGGATCCGGGTCTCCATTTTTCTATGCCTCTCCTCGACCCGCACGCGAATCGAGCCGCGCGAGCGCTTCGCCCCACGACGTGCCCGACTCGAGCCAGGTGCGCACGTCGTCAGCGCCGTTGCGACTCGTCACGAGAAAGCGGGCGCGCGCGTCGTCACGCGCTAAGCGCACGACTCCGACGTCTCGCGCGAAGGCGCGCTGAATCGCGCCCTCGAGAACGGCCGCGAGCAATTCATCACCACCCTGCCCGAACGGCGAGCCGCTGATGGCGAGAACCAAGGCACGGCCCCAGCGCTCGAGCTCGAGGGAGCCGAGACCCATCAGCGCGAGGTCACCGCCCAAGTGCTCGACGACGCCATCGATACCGGCGCCCATCGCGTCGCCGAGGCGCAATGCCGCGCGACGCCCGGCTTCGGTGCCGAGTCGACGAGCAAAGTCTTTGCGCGATTCTGCGTCGACGCCCGCACAGAGGGCGATCAGCGCGTCCGCTGGGATAAGCACTCGGTCACTGCTGCCCTGAACGGCAATTTGTCCGCGAGCGAAGTCGAACCGAACGGCGTGGGAGGGGTCGAAGGGGAGGCTTGCCATTAGACAGGCGTTTCCGCCCAGGGCGCAGTATAGGCCGGGGCCACGGAAACCTGTCAAATCGGCGTCGACTGCTCCATCATGTCCGTCGTGCCCCGAGCTGTGGCCATCGCGACTCTGCTCGTCGCCGAGTTGCTTTCGCTGACGGCCGGTGCCGCCATGCCCCGCCGAGAACCGCCGTTGATTCTGGGCGGCGCCCGGCCCCCGATCCCGCGCCCCGTGACCATAGATCCGCGCCTTCCGACGGGAGCGCGGGTAGGTGCCGCACGCAGGCCTACATCCCCCAAGCGGATATGCTCCCTGTTCCGTCCAGTGTGCGTGCACGCGACCGAGGCCAACCAGACGGCCGCGCTCGACGCGCTCGGCGCCCTGGAGCAGGCGTACGAGCGCTTGGTGTTGGCGCTTGGGCTGCCCGCCCCCCTCGATGACGGCGGACTTGGGGGCAGTGACGCCCTGGACGGCTATCTGACTTCATCGCCCACCGCGCCGCTCACGGTCGAGAGCGACGCGCCGCGCCCCGGCCCCTTCAGCCTGGCCTCGGGCTTCTGCGAGCTTCCGCTTTCGGACGCGGCGCTGATGGCAAGGAACGCGACTCTCTGCGTGGGAGAGGCGATCGCACTCGGGCTCGACGCCAGCGAGCCGCCCCACCTTCGCCGCGCCTTTGCCACATGGCTGTGGTGGGCGAGCGGGTTGCCCACCACGGCCGATCTCGAGGCGATCGACGCCGTGCAGGCTCACCCCGAGCACGCCATCGCAACCCGGGACCTCGGTCCCGATAGCGAAGGTGCCGCGCTGCTCTTCGAGTACCTCGAGAGCGTGCGCAGCGCCGCCGCGCCTGGGGAACTGTCGACAGCGCTCTTTTCCGCAGCGGCGTCGACAACCACGACTAGCGGACTCGACTACGTCAACGAGCCGGACCTCTTCGACGTGCTGCGCCACTCGCTCAACGAAGAAGGGGACCGCTACGCCGCACTGATGGTCGACTTCGCGGTGGCGCGCGCCTTCATCGGCGAGCGCGACGATGGCCTACACTTGCCTGGGCTTGGGTGGGCCGGGCACTTCGGGCGCTTTCGGGCGGATTGGGTGTTGAAGTTCTCAGAGCTCCCCCGGCGCGTGCTCGTGAACCCAGCCGTCGATTCGACAGGCGCGGTGATCCTGTGGCTCGATCTCGACGAGGTCGGGCTCGGCGCTGCGCTCGGCATCCACGTTGAATGGGAGCCGCCCGTCAATTTTCAGTGGCAGCTCGTGAAGCTAGGTCCGAACGGTGACGAAATCGGCCGCGTGGACGTGCCGTTTCAAGAGCGCGCTCGCGAAGCGGATGCACGCGTGCGAAACCTCGACGGCCTGGGCGCCGTGTTGATCGTAGGCACAAACCTCGAAGGCATCGACCTCGCGCATCCCTTCGATCCTGACGTGGCCCCATTCGAGCCTCACGCGGCAACGGTGTACGTCGTGCGCATGTGACGCCCGGGTCGCTAATCGGGCCGTCAACGACCTGACGCTTCTCTTGCCGAGAGCGCGCCGCGCGGAGCGAACTTGCCATTCGGCTCTCAGCCAATATAGCCGCGCTGGCCGTGGCCGTAAGTCGCCGAGGAGCCATGCCGACCGAGTCGAACCCGCGCTACGATGAAGTGCCGTATCAGAGTAATCCCTTCGCGCGGAGCCACCCGCGGTGGATAGCGACCATCGCCTCCCTCTTTGGGATGCAGGCACCCGCGCCGGACGGGGCGCGAATTCTCGAATTGGGTTCCGCCAGCGGCGGCAATCTGATCCCGATGGCAGAGTCACTGCCCCGCAGTTCTTGCCTGGGAGTCGATCTTTCGAGTCGGCAGATCGAGGACGGGAAAAGACTGATCGAGGCGACCGGCCTCGGCAACGTGTCGCTGAAACAAGCGTCGATTCTGGACATCGACGAGAGCTACGGCGACTTCGACTACATCATCTGCCATGGAGTCTACTCTTGGGTGCCGCGCGAGGTTCAGCAGCGCATCCTGGAAATTTGTAGCAAGCGCCTGACGCCGAATGGCATCGCGTACATCAGCTACAACACGCTGCCCGGCTGGCGCATGCTGGGCATGCTGCGCGACATGATGCGCTTCCACGCGAGCCGCTTTCAGGAACCAGCCAAGCAGATCGCCCAATCGCGAGCGCTGCTGAACGTGCTGGCGAAGACCGTACCGAGTCAGGACAATCCGTATGGAATGCTGCTCAAGCAGTCGAGCGAGCAACTTCAACACAAGGCCGATTGGTACATCTATCACGAGCATCTCGAGGAGGAAAACGACCCCGTCTACTTCCACGAGTTCATGTCGCGCGCAGCAGGTGTTGGGCTCCAGTTCCTGGGCGAAGGGGAGCTCCTCAGCATGCTCAAAAACAAGCTACCGGAAGAGGTTCAGGCCGCACTCCGCGAAGTGTCGGGGGACATTTTGCACACCGAACAGTACATGGACTTCTTTCGCAATCGCACCTTCCGAGAAACGCTCCTATGCCGCGCTGACGTGCGGCTCACTCGGAGGATCGACACCGACCGCATCAAACCCCTGGCGTTCGCCTCCGATCTCGAGCCACAAGCCGGCACCATGGCCCTCGCGGCCCAATCCGAGATGACGTTCGGCAGCGGGAATCGGCCGACGGTGCGCGTCAGCGATCCGATCGGCAAGGCTGCGCTTTTGACCCTGCGCGACGCGTGGCCGCGATTCGTGCCAGCGCTCGAACTCGAGGCGCTCGTTCGAAAGCGCCTCGAGTTTTCGCCCGCCAGCAGTCAGACCACGCAAGAGTTCGCGGACAGATTGTGGGGGTGGTTTACGCAGCGCTTGGTGTTGATGAGCGCCACCCAGACCCAGTGTGCCAGCCGAGCGGGCACGAGGCCTCTCGGAAGCGTCGTGGCTCGCGCTCAACTCCAAGCGCATCCGAACCAAGTGACCAACTTGTTGCATCGGGCGGTCATGCTTGGCGCGTTCGAGTCAACCGTCCTCGCGCTGCTCGACGGCAGCCGCGATCGGAGCGCGCTTGCAGCCAACCTCGCCACGACGGTGGCCGGCCGCGAGGCGTTGGCGAATGGCAGCGTGCCGCTCGCTCAGCGCATCGAGACAGCGCTGTCGCGTTTGGCGAGCGCTGCCTTGTTGAAGGCCTGAGTTTCGCGCCTGGCGAATACAGCGGGGTTGAGACCTGCGCTTCGCGCTCAGCGCACGTCGATCACGCGCAAACTCACCATTGTCAATTGGTTGCCCGCGCCGGGATAGCGCCCCCACACGCTCACCCCGTAGCGGCCGCGCCCCAAGTTGAGGGGAAACTCGATTGAAAAGTGTTTGCCGTCGAGGGCGACGGGTTTGGGGGTGCGAAAGCCAGCGGGAAAGTACAGCGTGGCAGGCTCCGGAATCGGGTACGTCGAAGTGGCGTTCAGGGCCTCAGCGCGCATCGGCTTCTTGGGTTCGATGCGCGAAACCCCCACGCCGCCGAACTCGACCGGGTCTTTCAGCTCGCCGGCCACGCGCAGATTGGCTCCCAGCTGCGCGCTCTTGGGGAGGCTGTCGTAGCTGCCTCGCTCATCGACGAATTCTTGTGCCATGCACGGCTGCGGAAGCCCGAGCGGCTGTGCGAGGCCGATGCCGACGCTGGTGTGCGTGTCTTTCAAGATGTTGCGTCGGTGGCCATCGGCGGGCGGACGCTCGGCCATGAACGCGGCTTCGATCTTCTCGAGCAGCGCCGCCGGGAACACGGCGTTTTCGTCGAGCGCTCGCGCCACGCCGTCCGCAAAACAGGCGGCATTTTCTTGTACGAAGTGCTGGCCGCCGGCGTGTGTGTAGCGCTCTTCGGGCACGGAGCCGTCACTGCCAAAGTGCGCGGTGTAGCCGACCCGCCCCATATCCTCGGCGTGCTGCTGCGCAGCGCGCTCGGCCACTTCGTCACGTTGAAGTTCTGGGAGCCCCGCCTCGCTGCGGTCGCGGTTGACCAGCGCGAGTACGTACGCCCGCGCAGCCGCAAGCTTCATCGGTTCGTTCGGGCGCACGAGCGGCGCGGAACGCGCCCCGCCGCAAGCCACGCTGGCGAGACAAGCCGCCAGCAAGATCCAGGCGGATCCAAGGGCCTGATCAGGCGTCGCCCGCATCGACACGCGCCCTTCAACCACCCCGCGCAGGCTCGGAGCCCGCACGACCGTAGCCGAAGAAGCCGCCCTTCTTGATGACCTCGGCAACCTCGACCGGAACAGCCTTTTCCCAGCTCGGATCGCCACTCTGGATCATTCGCAGCACATCATTCGAGAAGATCGAAAGACACTCCCGATCGAACCCATCGAGCTCGACCACGCAGCCACGATCGAGCAAATAGCCGTAGAGTCGTCGAAGCTCGGGGGCGGGCTCGAAGTTGCTCGCAGTGACCAGCGCGTCGCGCGCCGCATCGAGGAACGGGTACACGTAAAGCTTGGCGTCGTTCTTGAACAGCTTGCCGAACGCCTCCAAAATTCCACCGTCTAGCGTCGCGTAGTATTTTTCGTCGAACAGTGCCGATAGGCTGCCGGCGCCGAGCACCACGGCGATAGGCCGCTGCGTGTAGCGGCGCAAGTAGCCTGCGAGCCGATAATACTCGGAGTAGTCGGAAATCAGCACCGTCTTGCCCGCGGCGGCCAGCACGTCCACACGCGCCAAGAAGTCACGCAGGTTGACGTTTCCCTGCCCGCTCTCGAGCAGGTTGCGCATGGTAATTTCCATCAACTCGACGACCGAGTCGGCTCCCGGATTCTTTTCGAAGGCGCGCCGCGCACAAGCCAGCATGTCGATGTTCACGCGCGTCACCGGCAAAAACGCGCCGCGCTCCACCAACACCTGGCGCTTGTAAAGCACCTCCGACGGCTGCAACACCTCGCCCTTGGGGTCGAACATGGCCGCGCCGCTCAGGCCAAGTTGCACCAGCTTCAACGCCATCACGCGGTTGTCGACGTGCCGGAATTCGATACCCGAGAACTCGATCATGTCTATTTCGAGCCGCTCGGTGCTCAAGTTGTCGAGCAGCGACTCGAGGAGTCGATCGGGATCGTGGTGCATGAAGAACGCGCCGTAGAGCAAATTCACGCCAACCACGCCGAGCGCCTCTTGCTGCAAGGCGTTCTCCGAATCGAGCAGCCGCACGTGGATGATGATCTGGCTGTCCTGATCGCGGGGGTGCGCTTGAAAGCGAACGCCGAGCCAGCCGTGGCACTCGTTCGTGCCCTTGTAGCTCTTGGCGGCGACCGTGTCGGCGAACGCGAAAAACGCGGTCGTGTCGCCGCGCGCTTCCCGCAGCCGCTCGATGTTGAGCTTGTGCTCGTAGGTGAGCATCGATTCCAGGCGCTGACGGCACACGTAGCGCTGGGTACGCCCGTAGATCGCGTCGCTCACCGCCATGTCATACGCGGAGATGCTCTTGGCGATGGTGCCCGAAGCACCGCCCACCCGAAAGAACCAGCGTACGACTTCTTGTCCGGCGCCAATCTCTGCGAAGGTCCCATAACGTCGGGCGTCGAGGTTGACCGCGAGGGCTTTCTGGTGCGTGTCGAGCTTCTCGGTCGTGCGGGAGGAGGATGTCATGGCAGGCTCGGGGCGTAGCTTAGCGGAGCTAGCGGAGTACGCCGTTCACAACCAGCGCCCGACAGCGCGCGGTTGAAGGCCCGGCTGCTGAGCCGCTCGGCGAACGCCACCCACGCCGATACTCACCCGCAACTACGAGTTTTCCCGGGTGTTGGGCGATTCAGCCGTCGCCCACCTCGAACAAGCCAGCGGCACCCATGCCGCCGCCGATACACATCGACACGATCCCGAAACGGCCGCCGCGTCGGCGAAGCTCGTGAAGTAGCGTAGCGGTGAGCTTTGCCCCGGTGCAACCGAGCGGGTGCCCGAGCGCGATGGCCCCACCGTTTACGTTCAGTTTGTCGTCAGGGATTTGAAGCTCGCGCTGACAGTAGACCGCCTGCGCCGCGAAGGCTTCGTTGAGCTCGAAGAGGTCGATATCGCCGATCGACAGGCCCGTTTGCGCGAGCAAGGCGCGAATCGCAGGCACGGGCCCAATCCCCATGATGTCCGGGTCGACGCCGGCCACCGCGAAGCCACGCACCCGCCCGAGCGCGGTTACCGATAGCTCTTTAGCGCGCCGCTCCGAGAGCAACACGGCCGCGGCTGCGCCGTCGTTGGTGGGCGAGCTGTTGCCAGCGGTCACGGATCCGCCCTGTTTGAAGACCGGTTTGAGCTTGGCCAAGACTTCGAGCGTCGTACCGGCACGCGGGCACTCGTCAACCGTAAAATCCTGCTCAGTGCTGGTCCCGCCCTCGAACACACGCGCCTTCACCGGCACGATCTCGCTCGCGAAGCGGCCCGCCTGAATGGCGGCGAGCGCGCGCTCGTGGGAGCGAACCGCGAACGCGTCCTGATCCTGGCGAGACACGCCGAAGCGGGTGGCCACGCGTTCCGCGGTGTGCCCCATCGCAATGTAAGCCTCCGGGTAGGAGTCCATCAGCTTCGGGTTCAAGCTGACCTTGTTGCCGCTCATCGGCACCATCGACATCGACTCGACGCCGCCCGCGACGACGACGTCCAGCAAGCCGCACTGAATCGCGAGGGCGCCGTGCACGATGGCCTGCAGGCCACTCGAGCAGAATCGATTGATCGTCTCGGCCGGGACGGAGTTCGGGAATTTGGCCAGAAACACCGCGTTTCTGGCGATGTTCAGCCCTTGTTCCGCCTCGGGCATCGCGCAGCCGAGGATCACGTCACCGACAGCTTCGGGGCGCAGGCCTGGAACGCGCTCCACGGCCGCCACCAGCGCGGCGGCGGCCAGATCCTCCGGGCGCGTGGCGCGCAGCGTTCCCTTGACTGCGCGCCCAACGGGCGTGCGAACCGCGGAAGCAACCACTACGTTCATCGGAAATGCCATGCTGTTTCCTCTCAGTTGCGAAGCGGTTTGCCCTGCGTGAGCATGTGTTGAACTCTGAGCTGAGTCTTCTCTTCACCGGCGAGCGAGACGAACGCTTCCCGTTCGAGATCGAGAAAATGCTGTTCGGGGAGCAGCGTGCCGGCGGCGACCATGCCACCGCACAAGATGTGCGCGACCTTGTTGGCGATCAGCGCATCGTGCTGGGTCGCGTAGCCGCCCTCGACCATGCCCCAGATCCGCGCACCGATCGTGCGCGCGGCGTCGTGCCCGGCCGCGGGTAGCAACGGGGGCAGCGGCGGCCGGTAGCCTGCGCGCGCGAGCCCGAGCGCGCGCTGCTTGGCCTCTTGCAGGTGGTGAGCTGGGTTCAAAGAAATCCCATCCGTGGACGACAGATAGCGGAGTGCCTTGGCCTCCTCCGCGCTGGTCGACACCTTGGCGGTCGCGATGTTGAGCGAGGCTTGCCCGACGAACGGCAACAGATCGACGCCGAGCGCGGCGAGGCCGTCGGTGTAACGCTCCACCATGCGCACACAACCGCCGCCCGCAGGGATCAAACCAACCCCGACCTCCACGAGCCCCATGTAAGTCTCTGCTTGCGCCTGCCGTGCGTCGGCGGCCATCGCGACCTCGGCGCCGCCACCGAGCGTGTACTGGAACGGCGCGGCCACCACCGGCACTTTGGCGTAGCGCAGGCGCTGCAGGGCGCCTTGCATGGCCGTCACGATCTGCTCGATTTGCGACCACATCTTCTGCTGGGCCGCGATGGCGATCAGCATCAGGTTGGCGCCGGCGCAAAAGTGCTCGCCCTGATTGCCGATCAGGATGGCTTCGAAACTCGTTTCGCCAATCGTGGCGGCGTGGCCCAACATCTCGATCACGTCGGCGTCCAACGTGTTCAACTTGGTGTGAAACTCGACGCCCAGCACGCCGTCGCCAAGGTCGACCAGCGTGGCGCCGCTGTTGTGCTTGACGACGCGAGTTGGCGTCGCCTTCAGCGCGATCAGGCGGAGTTCCCGAGGGTCGTCGGGGACCGCCTCGAGCTGCTTCGAACGCGGGTCGTAGTAGCTCGGCCGCGCCGCGTCCTCGCCGTAAAAGCGCGTGCGACCGGCAGCCAGCATCGCGCTCACCCACTCCGGAATGGCCAGGCCTTCAGCCTTCATCCGAGCCACGGAATCGGGCACTGAAATCGCGTCCCACGCTTCGAAAGGCCCGAGCTCCCAATTGAAACCCCAGCGCATGGCGCGATCGATATTGAGGATGTCGTCCGCAATTTCGCCGACGCGACGCGCGCTATAGAGCAGCGTCCGCGAGAGCAGCCGCCACGCGAAGCGCCCAGCCGGGTCGTCGGCAGCGATCAGCGCCTTCAAGCGCTTGCCGGCGTCGCTCTCATTTCTGGCCGCCCCGAGCGAATCGAAGCGCACCTTCTCCTGAGCTCGGTATTCGCCGGTCTTCAAATCATAAACCAAGAGGTCGGCGCCGACCTTCTTGTAGAAGCCGCTGTCGCTCTTGCGACCGAGCTGCCCTTTGCTGATCATCTTCTGTACGAATTCTGGGATCGCGAACACCCCGCGCTCTTCGTCGTTGGGCAACGAATCGAAGCAGTTTTGGGCGACGTGGGCGAGCGTGTCGAGCCCCACGATGTCCGCTGTTCCGAAGGCGGCACTCTTCGGCTTCGCCATCGGCGTGCCGGTAATCTTGTCCACGGCCTCGATGCTGAGCCCGGCCGCGAGCATCTCGTGCACGGTGAGCATCATCGAGTAGACCCCGATGCGGTTAGCCACGAAGTTCGGCGTGTCTTTGGCGTAGACGATGCCTTTGCCCAAGAATTCGCCGAAGCGCGCGGCCGCCTCGGCCACCGACGGATCCGTCTTGGGGCCGCTCGACACTTCGACGAGCCGCATGTAGCGGACCGGGTTGAAGAAGTGCAAAATCACGAAGCGCGACTGCAAGGCGGCCGGCAACACCTCGGCGAGCCCGGCAATGCTGAGCCCGCTGGTATTCGACGCCAAGATCACGTCTGCCTTCAGGTGCGGCGCAATCGTCTCGAAGAGGCGTCGCTTCACTTCCAAATTCTCGACCACGGCCTCAACGACGAGATCGCACTCGCGCAAGCGCTCGAGGTGGTCCTCGAGATTTCCCGTCTGAATCAGGCGCCGCGCGTCAGGATCGAAGAACGCTGCCGGCTTCACCTTCAGCGCGCGCTCGAGCCCGGACTCCGAGAAGCGGCTGCGCGCTTTCGGCTTGTCGCGCTCTTCGGGGGACAAATTGGGGGGCACGATGTCGAGCAAATGCGTGCGAATGCCCGCACCCGCGAAATGCGCCGCAATCGCACTTCCCATCAAGCCTGCGCCGATGACCCCGGCAGTCTGGATTCGTTCTGCCACCATGATGGCGGAGATCGTGTAGCCGTTCGGTTTCGAACGCTAGAGGCAAACGCGGGTAGGATATGGTGAGTGTCGTGAGCGACGCAGGGCCTTGACGGGACGGCCGGCGGCCCGACACTTATCGTCATGGCGCTCACCTGCAATATCGACGCGAGGGGTAAGGCGGTTCGATTGGTGAGCGGAATCGCGCTGCTGGTCGGGGGCAGCGTGACGACGCTGAGCTGGGCGCTCCCTGCGGGCGGCGCGCTGTCTTGGGCGGTCAGCCTGGGGCTGCTCGCGAGCGGCGCCTTCGGCATTTTCGAAGCGCGCAACGGCTGGTGCGCGCTGCGAGCGCTTGGCGTCCGCACGCCGCTCTGACTGCGCGACGCTTCAGCGGCACGCCGAGCCCGAGCAGCGCGAGCACCACGAGACCGAGCTCGCCGCCCCCGCCCGAGCCAGCACCGAGCGCGCAGCCACCGCGTGCCAGCGCCACCGCGCCGAGCGCGCCGCGGTCGACCGCAATCGGTACGCTGCGCTCGGCAAGAGTCGTGGCATCGAAGCGCAGCCCAACGCGCAGCGTCGCGCCGCCGCTCCCAGCCGCTGCGAGCAGCGAGAAGCGGTAGAAGCCCGGCCCGAGTCTCGTCAAGGGCTCACCCACGCTCGCGCCATCCACTGCGAGCGACAAGCGCCGCGGATCGAAGCCGTCCGCAATCTGCCCCGTCTCGTCGCGCAGCTCCACGAATCCGACGAGCGGCCATTCGGGATCGGGGCGCGCGTACGACGACGCCAATGAAAGCCAGCTCCTATTACTCGGAAGCGCGATCGCGGACCCATAGCGAAGGGCGCTGAGCGCGCTCGCCACGTCGAGGGCGCCCACCCCAATCTGTTGCTCGTTGGTGATGACGCCGCTCAGCGGACGCGCGGAGCCCTGGAGCAGCGCGCGAATCGCCGGCTGCGTCAGCGCCGGCTCCTGCTCGAACAACAACGCGATGGCCCCGGCCACGATCGGGGAGGCCATCGATGTCCCCGAGGCGACGGCATGAAAGTCGTCGACGAGCAGGCACTGACTCGAACCCACGCAGATATTTCCGCCGTAAAAAACGCTCTGCGCGTTGATCCGCGGGTCGGCGAGGGGCGACAGCGCACCGATCACGTTCGCACCGGGCGCTACGATGTCCGGCTTCAATCCACCGAGCGCGTTCGGCCCTGCTGAACTGAAGAAAGCGATCGTGTCCGGAGGTGAATTCGCGAGCGCGCCGTTCTCCGGCATGAGCACGGATTCGCCGGAAACATCGACCCAATCGGTGCGATTCAGCGTTGCCCCAACCGCGATCAACTCGGGTGCAGACGCGGGTTCGTTGATCGTGCCCTCCTTTTGGGCCAGCGGAAACAGCGGACCAACACTAAACCCCGGGTCTAGATCCCCGCCTCCCTCGAGCCACAAAGAGGCGCTGCCATGACCCTCCAGCCGCAAACCAAAACTTTCACCGGTAGGCCATTCGCCCTGCAACGAGACCACCGCGGATTCGTCGCCGATCAGGTTGGGGCCGTAAGAGCCCACGCCGTTGGCGATGGTCGTGTTCAGCGACTGGTCCTTGCCAAGCCGGATGACGCCCGGTGCGACCAGGCCACCTACCGATCTGCCGCTCCGCTCGATCGCGATCGAGATCTGATCTCCCGCGCGAAACGACAGCCAACAACTCACGCTGCCGTGAGTCTGCGTCGTGCCCGCTTCGGGGGTCAGAATGGGAACGACCGTCGGCGACTCACGCGGAACGTGAACCTCGGTGTGGATGCCGTAGGGCAGCGGATGAGAACCTTGCTGCGGCCGAAATAGCCCCGCGCTGTTGCCCGCCGCCACCACGATGGCGCGCCCCGGTTGGTCGGGGCCCACGAAGCTCGACAACCCGCGCTCGAGAGTCGAAGTCCCGTCGTGGGAACCAAGGTCGCTGCCCAAGCTCAGATTGACGACCGCGGCCGCCCCCATCTCGCGTGCACGATCGAAAATAAACTGGACGGACTTGAGCACCATCGAATCTGAGATGGGGCTCTGGCCGTCAGTGACCCGCGCCACGATCAGATCGGCCTCCGGCGCCATCCCAGCGAACACGGGCGGGCTCTGAGAAAGGCCGTTGCCCGCAGCCAGCGACGCGACATGCGTTCCATGCCCATAGTTGTCGACTGGCTCGTCACCCGCGACGGGCGTCGCAATCAGGCGGTCGATAGCGTTCGCGTCGTAAACCGCGCACGCCGTCAGTGCTGACGAACAACCGAGGGCCTCCTCGAGCGCTTTCGTCTCATCACTGCCGGTCGCGGGCCGAGTGAAGTCAATCAGCCATTTGACCCGCGTTTTGCCGTCCGCGGTGCGAAAGTCTGGGTGCGTCACCGCCACCCCGGTATCGACCAAACCCACCACCACGCCGTGGCCGCGCGCCGCACTTCCCGAACCCACCAACGCCGCTTGGCGAAACTCCGGAACCCTCGCCCAGTCGAGCGCGCGGTCGATCAGCAGGTGCCGCGCGGGCGACCAGTGGAACACGAACCCCTTCGCCCGCTCGGCCTGGGCGACGGCATCTTCCAAGGAAGCGAACTCCAGCGCAAAAAACTCCTGTCCGGCGGGAACGAAGCCCGGCGGAATCGTCGCATCCGCTGAGAGTCGCTCGGCGACCACTGCCACCTGACCCCGCGCGGCGTTCACGAACGCCGGAGGCACCGCATTCCGCGCAACGGGAGACCTCCCTGGGTCGTTGAGGAGCTGACTCGCGATCCGTGCGAAGTCGAGGTCCGCACGCGCATCAAACGCAACGCCGAGGCAGGCCAAGCAGGCCAAAGGAAGCGAAAGTCGCACTCGAGAAGCTTAGGACCTCGCGGGGCCCTTAGCCCAGCGTCGCAAGCTTTAGCGGCAAATATGCTCCCAGCGATCACAGATTTGGCTGGAACTGCAGTCTCGCGAGTCCCGACAGTCGACGCAACGAGTCAGCACGGGGTCACAATGCTGCGCGTCGGTCCGGTCGGCACAGTCCGCATCGGAGCGACACTGGACGCAGCCAACCCGACTATCCGAACAGTGTGGCGTTCCGGTGAGAGCCGCACAATCGTCGTCGTCGAAGCAGCCTTCACAGTAGCCGTGCCCCACGGCGCACTCGGGCTTCGGTCCCTGAGCGCTGCAGATCGGATCCTCATCCTCGCCGCATGCGGGGACGCAGACGTGCGCGTCAGGCACGCAGGCCTCGGCGACGCGACACTGCGCGTTCGCCGTGCATTTGACGCAGCGATGCGGGAGCTTCGAACCACCGCTGCAGACTGGATAGTTCCTGTCCACGCGCTGACAATCGTCGTCGTCCAGGCACTCCACACAGCTAAGGTTCGGCGGGTGGCACATCAGGCCGTACACGGCACAACGCAGCTGACAAAGCTCGATGTCCGCCGCCGTGATCCCGCCCGTGCCACCTTGGCTCGAACCCGCGTCCGTCCCGCCGCCGCCAGCCACCCCCGCGCCGTTGACCCCACCCGCGCCACCCGAACTCGCGGTGGTGTCGAAGTCGAACCGCTGATTGCAGGCGGGCACCACCAGCATCAGCGCGAGGCAGAAGCCTCGCCGCATCATGGCGCGCCGAGTAGCGCCTGCGCCTCGCGGGCTGCAAATCCGCGGGGATATCGCGCAAGATATACCCTCGCCTCGGCCCTCGCGCGCGTCGGGTCGGTCTTGATCAGCAGCCGCAGATGTTCGCCACTCGCGCTCTCCGCGAGCGCACCGTTTGGAAAGCGCCGAATCACTTCTTCGTACGCGCTCAGCGCTTCGCCCAATCGCCCACTTTGGCGCAAAGTTACTGCCTTGGCGAACAAGTCGTTCTGCTCCGAGAGTGCGGCCCCCGCATCCGTGACCGGAAACGACGAAGTCCCCCGCTTCAGCGAGGCGTCAGCAGCCTTCGACGGCGCCGTGGAGTCAACCGTCGAGACAGCATTCAGGGTCGACACAGTCGCACGCGCAGCGCCGCTTTCGTTCACACGCGGCGCGCCCGCAGACGGCGAATGGGGTCGGTCTGAATGGGCTTCGGGTGAGAGCGCTGCACTCGGCGTGGGCGACACACTCGGCGTGGACGACACACTCGGCGCCGCAGGCAACGCCGCCTCGGCGCAGCCGACCGGCCAGGATTCGCCCGCGCGTACGGTCGAAATCGCGCCGTGAAAACGCACCGTGACCACGCCCTCGTCCACCAAAACTCGCGTGCGCGGAGAGGCGCAGGCATCGCCAGGCTGCGCCAGCGCAACGCTGAACACTGTGCCCCGTACCTCCACCTCGGCATCCGGAGTCTCGACGAGGAAACGCTGACCCGATTTCAGCTTGTCGACGCGCAAGTGAACGGCCCCACGCAACAGCGAGAAACGCCGTGTCGTGTCCCCTTGGCGGTACTCGAGCTCGCTGAACTCATCCAGCGATAGTCGCGTGATCGGACCAAACTCGACCACCGTCGAACGGCCACGCCCCGCAACGATGCTCTGGCCCGGCTCGAACGCATGCCCCTCGACCAGGCCGGTCCGCGACGAGACCAGGCAGCCTGGCTCGGCGCTAGCGCACGTCCCAGCCGCCAGCGCGTGGGAAGCGCCTCCCCAACGACCAGCAAACACCGCCACGCAGGCCGCCGCCGCGACGAGGCCCGTCACCGACAGCACGCGCACCCGAAAGCGACGCCGCGCGCGCTCGGCGATCGCGTGCGCCACGATAGCGATGCCCTGATCGCGATCGACGCCACGCGGCCGCGCCTCGACCGGCCGCGACGCGAGCAGTTGCGCCGCGATACGCGAGAAGTCGTCCTCGCTCACGAGTCCTCCCTCTTGGCGACGTCGGTGAGTACGGCAGCAAGCTCGCTATCCTTGGCGAGGCGCTCGTGCAGCACCTTGCGGCCACGCACGAGTCGGCTCTGAGCGGCAGAACGGCTGACGCCCGTGATCGCGCTCACCTCATCGAGATCGTAGCCATGCACGTCGTGCAAGAGGAACGTCCAAGCCTTGTTGGTGTCCATCCCGCGCAGATACTTCTCGACGCGTCGCAACGCGCTGCGCATGGCCACGTTGCCGGTCGACGCGTGGTCGATCACGTCCGGCACCTCGGTCGTGCGCTCCACGGCGAACAGCTTACGCTCCACGCGGCGCCGACGAATGTGCTTATAGGCGACGCGCGCGACGATGATCGAAGCCCAGGCGTCGAGCGGGCATTCACCGCGAAAACGGTCGACGCTCATGACGAGTTGAATCAGCGCTTGCTGCGTCAAGTCGTCGTAGTCCGGATCGCGCGAGCCGATCAGGCGACCCAAGGTGCGGTCGACGATCG
This sequence comes from Sorangium sp., assembly GCA_019695485.1. Lineage (GTDB taxonomy): Bacteria > Myxococcota_A > Polyangia > Polyangiales > Polyangiaceae > PMG-095. The sequence continues at coordinate 283 of JAEUAF010000555.1, read as the reverse complement.
GTCGCAAACGGTTGTGAAACAGCGCCGCGGCAGCAGCGTTCCCGTCGCGCACCGCGCTCACGGTCTGCAAGTCGGACAACGTCGCTTGATCGACCGCCGCGCCCTCCCCCGTCTCGCCCACACCCTCAGCGGGGGCTCCGCCTGGGATGAGCCGAAAGACTCGGGATCGGGACGCGTTTCGCATGGCATCCTATAAGTGCCACGGGAGCACGCCGAGCAGGCGGTTCCTCGCATGAGTAAAATCACGCGCTCGGGTTCAAAAGCTGGTTTCAACCCCGACGCG